>DASVGM010000036.1:0-9687 GCA_036379555.1 Pirellulales bacterium
TGATCAACCGCACGGACGAACGCGTGAATTTTCGTTGCTATTTGAGCGTTCCGAATCGCCGGCGCATGCGGACTCAGGTTTATAAACTGCCGGCCGGTGAAGACGTGCAACTCTATCGTCTGCCGAGCGGCGAAGAGCTGATCGGCCAGCCGTTGCGCGTGCAGGCCGAAGAGGTGGGCGGCCAACGGCGAAACCTGAACTATACGCTGATTGCCGAGCCGTAAACCACCCGATAGATTACTTGGAGTCGTGTCGAATGTTGTCGCTCATGCCCGATCAAACCGCTTACAACACGCCCCCAGTTCGGCCGACCGGCGCCGGCTGGACCGTTCGCACGCGCTGGCTTGTCAGCATCGCGTTGGTGTGGCATGTGGTCGCGCTTTTGGTTGGCCCGGTATCGTCGCCGCCGTCGATCTTGGGCGATCGTCTGCAAGGCCTTTATCAACCGTATTTGGAAGCGGCTTACCTCAACCACGGCTATAAGTTTTTTGGCCCCGACCCCGGGCCGAGCCACCTGGTGCGCTTCGTGGTGGAAATGCCCGACGGCGAGCGTGTGGAGCAAACCTTTCCCGATCGCAATGCCCATTGGCCGCGCCTGTTTTACCACCGGCATTTCATGCTGAGCGAGTTTGTCGTCGCCATGTCGGGCGACTGGAACGATCGCTTCGACTGGGAGCATCAACCGCTCTCGCCGGGACAAGAAGCCTACGTCGAATCATACGCCCACCACCTGCTCACCAAGTACGAAGGCAAACGTGTGACGCTGTACCTGGTGGAGCACCGCTTGCCGTCCCCGCAGGAAGTGCTCGATGGCATGCGCCTCGACGATGCGCGGCTTTACCGTTCACGAAAACTCGGCGCCTTTGAGAGTTGAAAACCATGCAGCTTCTACGCGACTATGTGCGCGAGGCCATCGCCGCGGGCATCGCGGGCTGGAACCGCTTCTGGTTCACACCGGCCGATCCGGCCACACTCTGCCTGATTCGCATTCTGGCCGGCGCGATGCTGCTCTATACGCACGCCGTGTGGACCATCGGCCTGACGGATTTTTTTGGCTCCGCAAGCTGGACCTCGCCCGCGGCCGCCAATGCGTCGATGCCCGAAGGCAGCGCTTACGCCTGGAGCTTTTTTTGGCTTATCCGGTCGCCGGTCACGCTCTGGCTGGCGCATATCGCGGCGCTGGTGGTCTTCACGCTGTTGACGCTTGGGCTTTTCACCCGTGTGGCGGCGGTGCTAGCGTATCTGATGGCCGTTTCCTACGTAAACCGGGTGCCCGGCGCCTTGTTCGGGCTGGACCAGATCAACTGCCTCTTGGCGATGTATCTGATGCTTGGCCCCTGCGGCGCGCTCTATTCGCTCGACCGGCTGCGGTCGCCCCGCGGCGCCGACGGCTCGCGTCCGCCGGTCGCGCCGTCGATCTCGGCCAATCTGGCCCTGCGTTTGATCCAGGTTCACATGAGCATCATTTATTTCTTCGCCGCGATGGGCAAGCTGCGCGGCGATTCGTGGTGGGCGGGCGACGCCATGTGGCTCTCGGTGGCGAACCTCGAATACCAGTCGCTCGACATGACCTGGCTGGCGAACTATCCGGTGCTCTCTGCCTTGACGACGCAAATGACGGTATACTGGGAATTGTTCTTTTGCGTTTTGGTTTGGCCTCGATTGACGCGGCCGATCATGTTGGCCCTGGCTGTGCCCGTGCATTTGGGAATTGCCGTTTGCATGGGCATGATTACCTTCGGGCTGATCATGCTGGTCGGCTGTTTGTCGTTCGTGCCGAGTTGGCTGGTGCGGCAATTGCTTGAACGCAAGCCCGCCACCGGGCCGGACGACGCCGCGAGTGCCGACCGCCTGATACGGCGTGGCGGCGGCGTGGCCCTGGGCCGCCGCAGCGCGTAAGATAGATGGAGGCTCCATCCGGCCTGCCCGTGCGAGACAGCCATGAGAAAATGCGTTTTACTTATCATGATCTTCGGCGCGTTTCTGGCCGTTGTTCCGGCCGTCTTGGCCCAGCCACTCTTGCGCCAGGGCGAGGGCGACGAAGAGCGGCAGGCCGAGCCTGACGACGAAGAGCGAGCGCAGTCCCGCCGCCAAGCGCAATTGGAAGAAGAGCGTATGCTTGAGCAGCAACAGGAGTTGATGCGCATGCAAGGCGAGCGCATGGCGCAAGAGCGCGAGGAGATCGAGCGCGACCGGAAGATGATGAACTACGCCTTGGCGATTGCGATTTTGGTGGTCGGCACGACGCTGTTGATCGCTTTCGCTCGTTCGCGGGTCGCGGCTGATGCGAAGCCTCCGTCGGTTCCGCGCTCCCCGCCAGGCGCCGCGTAGGCCGTGCGCGGGCAAACGCATGAGGCCCAGGCTGGCCTGCGCAAAATCGGTTGTTGCGTCCCGACTTGCTTGACACAAGATTTGTTCCGCCACGATCGGGGCTTGTCCCCGTCGAGCGATGACTGACTGGCTAGATGTACGGCGCCGAACGCGCCCCGTTTTCGCGGTGCATCCGCCGCCGAAGGCGGCGGATGCAACGCGAAGACAGAGAGAATCAATCGGGGCGTTCGTTCTAGCCGGTCAGTCAGCGCTCCCACCGGGGCAAGCCCGGCGGTGGCGGTGCGGAACAAATCCGGTACGGGATCTCAGTTCGTTAACGTATCAAAGTCGGGCATTTTACGCAGGCCAGGCCCAGGCAACCGATGCGGCGAAACATGGACGCGATAATGGGCATTCTACAAAAGGTGCATCGAACAGGGTCGAATTTCCGATACCGTAAACTGGCCCGGAGTCGGGCAATGTTACGGTTGGCGGAAACTAGCCATTTTTGTGAGGAGATAAGAAGTTGGCTACACTCGACGAGCGAATGGATTCGCACACCGCCAAGGATGGCGATAATCATCAAATCGACTCTCGCGGCTGGGCCTGGTTCGGCGCGGGATTGGCATTAGGTCTGCTGGCGGTCTATTTTGGCGCCACGCGTCCGCTGGCTGGTGAAATGAACCGGCTGGAAAACCAGGTAGCGACACTTGAGCGAAACGTCAGTAAATTAGTGGGCAAACGGGGCGGAGTCGCCCAAACCAATGAGTTGCTCTCCGCTTTGGCCGAGCAGGGCGACCGTGCCGAACTGGCCGAAAACGCGCTGAAAAAGATCGCCTCGCTGCAAACACAGCTCATCTCGCAGCAGAGCGACACCTACGACGCCGAAACAGCCCTGGCCGGCTTGGCCCACCTGCAGCGTGAGGCGTTGAGCGTGCGTGAGGAAACCGACGACGTGCTGAAGGCGGTCGAAGCGCTCGACGCCCTGCAACAAAAAGTCGTGCATCAGTATCACGGCATTGTCGCCGCGCGTAGCGTGCTGGACGAGATTGGCCGCGTGAACGAGATGGCCCGCAACGCCGCCTCGCAAACGATCAGCGCCCGGCGATCCATCGACGCCTTGGCCGAGCTGAAAGCCCGCGCGTTGGCTTCCGGCGAGCGCGTGGTGCAAGCCAAACGCATCGCCGACTCGTGGACGGCAATTCAGCAGCAGCTTGTCAACGCTTCGCCCGAAATCGAACGGGCGCATCAGGTGGCCGGCGCCTGGTCGGTCATTCAGCAGCAGCTTGTGAGCGCCGCCCCTGAAGTGGCCACCGCCGAGCAAGTGGCGGCGGGCTTCAAAGGCATTGAGCAACAGCTTGTCGCTTCGGCGCCGGAACTCGATCGGGCACGCGACGTGGGCCAAGGTCTGGCGGCGCTGAAAGACGAGATTCTCTGCGGCAACGATCGCAAGCAGATTGAAGAGGCTGGCAGCACGCTGAGCGGACTCTCGGCGATTCGCGAGCGGTTGCAGAAAGAGTCGGACCAAGTGGCGGCGGCCAAGGCTTCGCTCGATGGTCTGGTGACGCTCAAAGAGAACTTGCTGTCGCGCACCGGCGACCTGGTCGATGCGGTCGAGACGCTGGAAACGCTGGGCGATCTGGAGCATCAGCTCGTCGATTCCGTGCAGTCGTTCGATCGCGTCCGCCGCTGGTTGGTGGAGGTGGTGCTGTTTGAGCCGGCCGTGGAACGAGCGGCGAATATTTTGAAGCCGTTGACCGAGTTGAGCAACCTGCGTCGGCTGAACCCGACCGAGTTGCGTCAGGCCGCCCGCACGGTGGTCGATCAGCGCGCCTCACGCGTGGCCGACCAATCGGCCGCCGACGGCCGCAGCCCGCTCAACGATCGCGACACGACGCCCGGCGATGGCGTCGATTGCGATTAAGAAGCCAGGTTTCATTGACGGTCATCCTGACGGGCCGCGGAATCTTTCCGCGGCCCGTTTTTTTTTGTTCAAACGGGCGCTTCCGCGAAACGCGACAGGCGGAACTGGGCGGCCGGTTGAATGCCCCAGTGAAGAAGGGAACCAGCAACCGCATGGAAAAAAGTGCTTTGCGCCTGCCATGACTCATTGGACCGCGAAAGAACCGAGGTCCAGTTCAACTTTGGCGGCGTCCAACCCCGCCGCGCGAACCTGCGACACCGCCGAACGGACGGCGTCTTCCAACGATGCCGCTGCACGATCGAAAGGCCGCCGGTGTAGACGGCCAACTTGAAAACTCCCTCGGGCAAGCCGAGGGCATCTTCAACAAACACGTTGGCAAGCCGGAATCCGGCCATTGCGCAGGCCGGCTACGAGTGCCAACTGTCAACTTTCAAACCCTTGAAAAATATGAACTTGAGACGGCGCCCGGTAAAGTATCGGTGTCTTTATTTTCCCCCCGTTATTACCCCGTGTTAATCATCTCCCTTCTCTTGTTCGCGTATCACCCGAAAACCGAGATAATTGCGTCGAAAAGTCGGCGCTTCCCAGATTCGAGACGATGAGCGGCAGAGAAGAGGATAGTATGACCAACCGCCACCGCGAATCGCGCGCGCCTCGCCGGAATGCGGGCCCCGCGGGTCTACCGTGGGCGACGACGCATAGTACGCCGGATCAGCAACGTCAAAACACCACTCGCTCACATTGCCCGCCATATCGTAAAGGCCGAATCGGTTGGGGAGGAAACGCCCCACCGGCGCCGTCAACACATATCCGTCCTTCGTCTCCAAGGCAAAACCGACCGACGGGAATGCCCGCTTGAACGTCGAATCAGGCACGTTGCCAATTTTTGTCAGCCCTTGCGGATCATCGCCGTTGTAAAACCGTGTTTCACTGCCCGCTCGACAGGCGTATTCCCATTCAGCCTCGGTCGGCAGCCGATAGGTCTTCCCTTCTTGCGCGCTCAGCCATTCGCAGAACGCCACGGCGTCGTTCCAACTCACGTTGACCACGGGCCGGTCATCGCTGTGCTGATATCCCCAGCTCCTCCAGTTGAATTTGGGGTTCTGCGAAATCCTGTTCGTATCCAACCCGTAGCCGCCTTCACCGTCCTTCTCCGCATCGGTCTCGTAACGCGATACATCAGCGAACTTCTGGAATTGACCGTTCGTCACTTCGTACACGCCCATATAGAACGGCATGCTGATGCGCACGGTGTGCGCCGGCCGCTCCGCGGCGAATCCGTGCTGGTCAAAGAAGCCGGGGGCGATAAAACTTCCCTTCAGCTCGGCCAACGATTCGTCACTACCCATCGTGAATTCGCCCGCCGGCACGCGCGCCAGCTTCATTCCCAGCGTGTTCGTGATCGTTTCGACCTGCGGCGGCTGTTTGACCTGGTTTTCGGCGGGTCCGGAATTGTCTTTCGTCTCGTTTTGTTCGAGCGCGAGCGACCGCACTTCGGCCGCGCCGACATCGGCGTTCAATACGACGCGAAAACCAATGCTGCCGAAGCGGTCGTCTGGCGCGGCGCCGCTGCGGAAGGCCGAGCGGCAGCGAATGGGGGCGCTATCCCAACCGCCGCCGCGCAGCACTCGCGAAATACCACTTTCAGGGCCGGCGGGGTCTGCCGCCGGGGAGCGAGAGTAATACTCAGGGCTGAACCAATCGGCGCACCACTCGCTCACGTTGCCCGTTATGTCGTACAGGTTAAAGCGGTTGCGGCGAAATTGCCCCGCGGGGGCGACGAAGGGGTATCCGTCTTGTGGCTTGGGCGTCAGTCGCTGCTGTGTAAAGTTCTCTTTCTTGATTTCCGGACCATTGAACACCAGGCGAAAGCCGCGTACGTTCGCAATCTTGAGGACAGCGGGTTCGTCGTCGCCACGATAGAACCGTGTTTCGCTGCCGGCCCGACAGGCGTATTCCCACTCGGCCTCGGTCGGCAGCCGATAGGTCTTCCCTTCCTGCGCGCTGAGCCACTTGCAAAACGCCACGGCGTCGTTCCACGACACGTTCACCACCGGGCACTCGTCACCGTAGTCAGCTTGCCAGTCGCGCCAGGTATATTCGGGTTTTTGCACGAGCGTGTCAGCTTCGGGCACCCACTGCCAACCTCCCTTGCCGTCTCTCTCCGCGTCGGTCTTGTAGCTTGCGGCTTCGACAAACCGGGCGAATTGACCGTTTGTCACCTCGAACTTGCTCATGTAGAACGGTCTGGTGATTTTCACTCGATGAGCGGGTTGTTCGGCGGTGTAGTCTTTCGGCCGTGAAAACTCAGGAAAGCCAGGTGGGTCGAAAGTCGCCGGAATTGTCACGTCGCCGGCGATGGCGATGCCTGGGTCGTCTTTGGATTCAAAGGCCTTTTCGAGGACGTCCTGTCGCTCGTCGCTACCCATTTGAAACTCACCGGCGGGAATGAGCGTCAATTTCATTCCCAGTGAATTGGCAATCGTCTCACCGGCCCTGTGCGCCGCAGGCGCGGCCGAGTCGGCCTCCTGCGAAATGCCGTCCCTCGGTATCGACCACCATAAACACATCAACGACAGGCAACATGCGACACGATTCATGTTCGACTCCTCGAAAAGGGTGCCTCGATTTGAATAGGCCGTCCAAGCGAGGCGGGGAAATGCCAGCTTCTGGTAGCATGCATTGCATAGCCAGCCCCCGCAACTCCCGCGCGGCGAAAAAGAAGTGAATCTGTTCCGACGGGGCACAACGCGTGTAAGTGAAAGACGAGCGCCACACCCAAGATGAATTTAGCGACGCGCGGTCGGCAGTGTCAAGCACGCGGCAGGCCAATACCGATTGTGGCGTCCGTTGCAATGCGGCAATGGTACGGCGAAGCGTCCTGATAAAAGGCAAGCGAAAAGAGGCAAACGAAGACCCCCCAGGCTTCTCGACACGGGCGGGAATCTGGTTGGGCTTTGAAGCGACCTTCAAAAATACGGCCCGCGCCGCGATCCTCGCGGTTGGCTCGCCGGGCGATGGGTTTGCACAGCGATCGCATCCACTACGAGATACTCGACAACCGCCGGCGTTGCTCGGTGATGGCATCAACATCGGCCAATAGGGCGGCGATCTCTTGCGAATTAGGCTCGGCGGGCGAACCGTCTTCATTGCGGCTCATCGGCGCAACTCCCAAGCTACCAAGGCGTTGCACTCTAGCACCGACGCCGGTAAAGTAGGGTGTCTTTATTCTTTATTCCTCTTATTCCTCTTCCTCCATTCCTCGGCCTCGTGAAGTCAACAAAAGTGGCGCCCCCCGTCCATGAAACGCCGGTTTGACGATTCGCAGCGAACGTCGGTGAGCTTGCTAGAACGGCTCCGCTCGGCAGGGCCCGACGACCCTCAATGGCGGCGGCTGCACGATATTTATGAGCCGTGGATTTTGCGTTGGCTGCGGCGCGTGCCCGACCTGGGAGAGGAGGCGCAAGACCTGACGCAAGAAGTGCTCATGGTGGTGGTTCGCAGCCTGCCCGACTTCCAGCGCCAGCGCGACGGTTCTTTTCGCCGTTGGCTGGGCAACGTGGTGGTCAACCGGCTGCGGTCGCACTGGCGGCAGCGCAAGCGGCGACCGTTGGCCGCGGGTTCGGATGGAACCGAGGGCTTTTTGAATCAACTCGAAGATCCCGCCAGCGCCTTGTCGCGGCAATGGGACCGCGAACACGATGAATTTGTGTTGCGGCGGTTGATGGCCGCGGTCGAACGCGATTTTAACAGCACGACCTGGCAGGCGTTCCGCCGCTGCGCGCTGGAAGGCGAAAGCCCCACCGCGGTGGCGGCTGATTTGGGCCTCAGCGTCAATGCCGTCTTGACCGGAAAATCGCGCATCTTGCGCCGCTTGCGCGAGGAAGCCGCCGGGCTGATCGATTAAGGGCTATGCTTGACCCCTCTAATCTCGTGGGTATGATAGCGGTTTGCCTCGCAGAGCGCCTAACAAAACGACCGCGTTCCCGGAGGAGGGGCTTCCTAGCCCGTCACCAAACAACTGGACTGCCTGGGAAGGCCATCCTCCTTTGACGACCGCACCTGATTTTGTTTGGCGCTCTTATCATTACGTCGGTTTCGGGCGCCCAGTGCCAAAAAAAACGCCTCCGCGCATTTTTTCGCGACATAGAGGGGCCGTCCGAAGACTTTCCTTGTATTGTCATCAAGAATCGTCTCGAACTTTGGAGTCGCCTGACCATGCCCCTCGGACCTGGACACTCGCCTCGTCCGCCAGCGCAAGAGCGCATGGCAACCTGTCTGGAAGCCGATGAAGACGTCATGGACGCCCTGCGCGAAAGCCTGGCCGCGCCGTCCGAAGCTTCGCCCCCGGCCGTGGCGCCGCCGCCGGTGCGTAGTGGCACAACTCCCATCGTGGCCGGGCCGCCGCCCATTCGCCCGCCCGCGCCGCCGCAACCGCCGGCCGTCGCCCTTTACAGACCCTCCCTGCGGCCGACCATGGCCGTGCTGACCGTTTGCGACGACGGCAAAAGCGACGGCGAACAGTTCCGTTTGCGCGACGGACGCTTTGTCATCGGCCGCGCCGAGGGCGACCTGATTATTCCGCACGACGGCATGATCTCCTCGCGCCACGTCGAAATCACCCGTCAATCGGCCGGCGGGCAGCAGCGCTGGATCATCACCGATCTGCAAAGCACCAACGGCTTGTTCGTGCGCATCTCGCGCACGCTGCTGGCCGATCAATCCGAACTGCTCGTGGGAAAGGGCCGCTATCGTTTGCTGGCGCCTTCGAGCGACGGCTCGGCCACGGCCGATTACTCGCCCCCGGAGGGCGCCCGCAACATGACGCAAGCCTGGGGCGCCGACGGCGCCGCGCCGGCCATTCCCGCGCTGGTTGAGTTGATCGGCAATTCGCTCGCCAACCGCGTGCCGCTGATCGGCGGCGAGTATTGGATCGGCGCCGATCCGAGCTGCGCCATCTGCCGCTCGGGCGATCCGTTTTGCGAGGGGCGCCACGCCCGGCTCAGCCGCGACGCCAAAGGCAACTGGCAAGCGGAGCAGGCCAAAACGGTTAACGGCCTGTGGTTTCGCGTGCCGCAAGTGGTGTGCGAAAGCGCGGTGCAATTTCAAATTGGCGAACAGCGGTTCCGGCTCAAGGTGGGAGGCTGACGGTGCGATTAAGGGTAGAGCTTGCCGAAGGCGTTTCGGAATGGGAATCCGACATGGCGTTGTTCCGCATTGGCCGCGGCGACGCCTGCGCGCTCAGGTTCGAGGGCGATGCGGCCAAGTACTCGTCATGGGAACATGCGGAGTTTCTCGCGGACGGACGCGGCGGCGTGACCATTACCGATCTGGGGTCGAGCAATGGCACCTACGTCAATGGCGAGCGCATTGAATGCCCGACAAAGCTCTCCGTCGGTGATACGGTTCGCATCGGCGGCAAAGGGCCGACTTTGCATGTGCTTGAACTTCCC
>DASVGM010000037.1:0-6651 GCA_036379555.1 Pirellulales bacterium
TTACCATGTCCCTATCGTCTGTGTTCGGCACCGCGATCACCGGTTTGTCCGCCGCGGAAACCTCGATTGACGTCACCGGCAACAACGTGGCCAACGCCAATACCATCGGCTTTAAGCAATCGCAGGCGGAATTCGCCACTCAGTTTTTGCAAACGCTGTCCATCGGTTCCGCGCCCAACAGTGACAACGGCGGCACCAACCCGACTCAGATTGGTCTGGGGGTGCAGGTCACCGCCATCACGCCCGACTTCACCCAGGGCAACCTGCAAATCACATCCAGTCCATCGGACCTGGCGATTCAGGGGAACGGCTTTTTTGTCGTGCAAGGCAGCGGCGGGCAGCAACAGTACACGCGCGACGGCAGCTTCAACACAAACTCCCTGAATCAACTGACCACCAGCACCGGGCAAACGCTCATGGGCTACGGCGTGGACGGCAATTTCAACGTGCAGACCACACAGCTTGTGCCGTTGACCATCCCCCTTGGCTCGACCGCCGTCGCCAAGGCGACCCAAAACGTCAATCTGCAAGGAACGCTTACGCCCACGGGCGACATCGCCACCACCGGCGATATCATTCAAAGCGGCCCGTTGAGCGACGCCGCCCTGACGGCGCCCACCGGCGCCACTCCGCCCGTCTTGGCCCCCACGCCAGACATTCTCGGCGCCGGAACAACGGCCACCGCTGGAACGACAGGCGGCGGCGGCCTGACTGCGATCGGAACATATAGCTACAAGATCGTCTTCGCCAATGGACCGGTCGGCAGCCCCACCGCCACCGAAAGCTCGGCTTCGCAAACGCTCGGTCCCATCACCCTTGCGGCCGGCCAGAACTCCATCGCGCTCAACAACATTCCTCAAGCCACCAGCGGCGCGTATTCCGACGTTCGCATCTATCGCACCGCCGCCGGAGGCACTTCATACCAGTTGGTCGCCGACGTTCCCAAGGGCACCACGAATTACACCGATGTAACCGCCGACACCGCCCTGGGGCAAACCCTGAACACCAACTCGCTCACCGGCGATTACAGCTATTACGTCACCTATGCCAACGCCATCGGCGGGCCGGGCACTGGCACGGAAAGCCGCCCCACGCCCCTGCTGGGGCCGATCAACGTGGCCAACGGCCGCGTGGCACTGCAAAACCTACCGGTTGATACCAGCGGCCAATGGACGGTTCGCCGCATTTATCGCTCCACCGCCAACAACCCCAATCAGTTTGAGTTTCTCGCCGAGATTCCCAATATGACGCCCGGCGAAAGCTACACCGACAGCACGCCTGACTCGGCGATTGCGAACAACCCGCAATTGAACCTCAATGGTCCGGCCATCACGGGCAACACGCTGCTGACGAATGTTTTGCAATACAACTCCGGCTCGTATCAGAGCCTGTTTCAGCTCGGGCAATTGACCTTCACGGGCACGAAGGGGGGCACGCAGCAATCGCCCGAAACATTCAACGTGACCGCGCAAAGCACGGTGCAAGATTTGGCCAATTTCATGGATCAGGCGATGGGCATACAGTCTCCGCCGGGCAACGACACAAACCACCCGATACCCAATGATTCGTCGGGCCTGCCGCCGGGCGTCTCGGTCACCACCGACGGTCGCATTCAGTTTGTCAGCAACGCCGGTGTTGACAACGCCGTCAGCATCGGGCTATCGGCCTTGCAGCAAACCGGGCCCAACGGCACGCAATCGGTTCCGTTGGTGTTCAACCAAACGCAAGCCGCCGTGGGGCAAAGCGTCACGGCCGATTTCATCGCCTACGATTCGCTGGGCATTCCGATCAACATGCACCTGACGGCGGCCTTGGAATCGCGCACCAGCTCGGAAACGATCTATCGCTGGTATGCGGATTCGCCACAGAACGATCCGACCAGTGGCTCATCCATCGCCGTGGGTACCGGCGAGATTATCTTTGACGGCGAGGGAAAGTTCGTCTCAGCCACCAACTCGACGGTTTCGGTGCAGCGGGCGCACGTGCCTTCGGCCAAACCGTTGCAATTCCAACTTGATTTCTCACAACTTTCCGGCCTGGCGGCCACCAGCCCCACGCTGGCCGTCACCAGCCAAGACGGCTTTCCGCCCGGCAAGCTGACCAGCTATACCATCGGCACCGATGGCATTATCAAAGGCTCGTTCGACAACGGCACGCAACGCAATCTCGGACAAATCATTCTGGCGCGGTTTGCCAATCCGGCCGGCCTGAATCAATCCGGCCAGAATCTTTACACGCCGGGCGTGAACTCCGGCTTACCGGTGATGGGCACGCCCAACAGCGGCGGCATCGGCTCGGTTGTCTCCGGCGCGCTCGAACAGTCGAACACCGACGTCAGCAAAAACCTGATCAATCTGATTACCGCCTCGACGCAGTATCGCGGCAACGCGCAAGTCATTAGCACGGCGCAGACCTTGTTCGACACCTTGCTGCAACTCCGCACGTCGTAGCTGGCATCGCGAACCGCCACCGTTGTTCGTGCCTTGTCCGCATTGCTCAACGGCACCCGAACGGTCTTGTCGCGCTCAAGCCGCTTTGCGCCTCAGCAACACCCGGCGGCGCAAGAACCATTCGCCCAGCGTCGATAGGGCGATGCGGTCTTCAAGATTTGGCCGAAAGATCGTCAATAGTAGCAGCGGCAAATACCAGGCGATGTACATGTTGCCGCCGCTGATCTGCCAGAATTGCGTGCCCAACATCACCGCCGCCGAACAGCTTAACAGCGTGCCCAGGTTCTTTTGCGTCGGCCAGAGGGCGAAGCCGCCGCACATCACCGCGTACAACGCCAAAATCGGAATGCGATAGGGCAGCGACGAATAATGAAACACCCAGAACCCTTCCACGCCCGTCTTGGAAACGTCGGTCCAGCCGAACATCATCTTCACTTGCGCGAGAAAATGGTCCAGGTCGGCTGACGTGAACGCCAAGAGCGCCACCAGCACGCCCAGCATGGAGACATATCCGGCGATAAACCGCAGCAAGCCGCGGTGCCAATAAAAACCGATCCACAGCGGCAGCAAAAAGAAAGGATAGTAAACCGCCCCCGTCGCCAGCCCCAACAACATGCCCGAAACCAACGGCAAACGGTAAGCCGCGATGGCCCAGACCAACAGCGCCGCCGGCACGACGTGATCGACGCGGCCGGTCATCTGCGCCGTGTAGGGCAACAGCAGATAGAGCGTGCCCGCCGCGATGCCGGTGCGCACGTTGTCATAATGCCAGACGCCGATGAGGATCATGCCCAGCACCACCGCCAAATGCGAAAAGATGGCCATCACGCGCGCCGTGGCGGCCTGCACCATGTAATGCGCGCGCTCTTCAGGCACCGCCGGGCCGGCGACGGAGATGGACTTGGTGGTGATGCTCGGCACGAGAAACAACAGCGGAAAGCCGGGGCCATAACGCGACAACGTGGCGTCGCCGGCCGGCGCCGGCTCGCGATGCAAAATCGCGTCCAGCATGCGCGGGCCTTCCAGGTCGCTTTCGGTCGGCTGCTTGGTGATGACGTTCACCATCAAAAACACCAACAGCGACACACAGATAAACGACAGCCCGCCGGGCGAAAGGTTGGGTTCCAACAGCGGGCGGCGAACCATCCACGAGTCAATCAACAAGCGAATCAGAAACCAGCCCGCCACGACAAACAGCCAAATGAACCCCTTGTGGCTCGCGTCGCCGCCAGAATCGACCAACAACAGGCCGGGCGCCATGGCGATCAGCGCGAGCACGTCGACATTGCGCATGCTCCACAAGCGGCTGAACTTGAAATAGATGGCAACGGTCAACAGCGACGAGAGATAAACCCACGTCGTCAGGCTGATCGGTTGATAACCTTTGAGAATTTGGTCCATGAACCACTGCTCGAAGCTGGAACGCGAAAAAAAATAAGAACCAGCGGCCGCGGTACGTCGTTTATAAATACCTCACGCGGACAGGGATGAAACATCATCGTCGCGATCACGCTCTCCGTGGCGTGCAGTCGAACGCGAACCGATTGCCCTCGCGCCTAACTAAAAGCATAAAGGATTCAGGCGGCTTTGCAAGGCGCCGCCAAGGAAAGAGGGATTAAAATAGCGCCGCGACGACCGTGATGACCACCATCGCGGTGGCAATGCCCGTCTTGGCCAGCGCGCCCAAAAGCCGGCCCCAAAACGCCGATTGGCCGACTTTCCAGCTTTCAGCCAACGTGCGCCCTTTCCAGGTTTCTCCCAGCATTGCGCCCGCCAGCGCGCCCACGCCGGCGAACAGAACCGCGCCCAGCAGCGAGCCGACGAACGGAATGGGCAAGCCAACTCCCGCCCCGATCAGCGCCCCCGCCACGGAACCGCCGATTGCCAACACCGCCCCGCGGCGGCTGCCGCCCGCCTTCGTAGCGCCCAAGGCACTGGCCGCAAATTCCAACAACTCCGCCACCACCGCCAACACCAGCAACACCCCCACGATTTGCCAGCTAATATCAAACGACTCCGACGGCGCCAACCAGGCAAACAGCGCCGCGGCGGCCACGATCAGCCAATTGCCGGGCATGCTCAGCATCGTCAAACACCAGCCGGCGACAAGCGTGACGAACAGCAAAAACAGTTCCAAGTAAATCATGTTGGTGGTTTGGCCGACGGCTCATCCGCCCGCAATGGCGGGCAGAAAATAAATATCGCTCTCCGGACGCACCTTGGCCAACAGGCCGCGATTACTAAAGCTGCCGTCAATCGACGCCGCCAGGCCCGGCGACAAAGCCCCGTCTTTCAGCAAGCGAGCGGCCAGCCCCGGATGAGCGGCTTCCAGCGCGGCGACGACCTGCCGCAGGTTTTCGCCCGCCGCCTCGACGCACTCGGCCCCGGCGGTGAGCGAACGAAGCTGCGTTGGGATGTGAACGGTGGCCATCAACTCGTTCGCTCCGGCACGAACAAGGGCCGTAAATGCCGCTCATAAAGATTCCCGGTCACGTTCTTGGCGATGGTCGGCTCACACTCGCGCAGCATCGCCAGGTAACGCTCGCCAAGCTGCGCGGCGATCTTATAGCCGACGTGAATGAGCTGCCGCAGATGCGGGTTGAACTTACCGCACGCCGGATCGTGCCGCAACGCCGAAACGTATCGCTCCGCGGTCCAGCCCTTCACCTCCGCGGGCGATGGCAACTTTGCCGGGTCGATGTCGATCACCGCGGCGTAAGGAGCGCAAAGCGCCTCGCGCTTTTCGAGCGCCTTGACGTAAATCTCCTTGGCGATGGCGAGTCCGTCGCCGCCGGCCTCGGCCAGCCCGATCACTTCTTCCAACCAGGTGGTGCCGGCCGTCTTCAGATGCAGGCCGGCGCCGCTTTGCGCCAGCGCGCGGCGGATCGGCGCATAAATCGAAAACTTGTCGCTGCCGGAATGCACGCTCAGCTTCAAGTTGGCGGGCAAACCAAACTTGCCGACCGCGAAGGCGATGACCGCCAGGTCTGCTTGGAACTCTTTTTCAAACTGCCGCGGGTCGCCCACGTAATCGACGCCCTTGTTGAAACGTCCGGTGAATTTGGGAGCGATCGTTTGCAGCGGAATTCGCTCGTCGGCCAGGGCCGCCAGGATGACAAGCAGTTCGGGCGGCGTCTGCGGACTGTCGGTTTCGTCCATCGACACTTCGGTGATGAACCGGCCTTCCCCCTTGGCCTGCGCGATGTGGCGATAAATGGCGCCGGCCTCTTGCACCGCGCGCAGGTACTTGCCGGCGATTCGTTCGATCTCCGCCCGCGTCGCGCGCAACGGTTCGTCGATGCCGGGAATTGGCAGCGTGCCCGTCAGGTCGCGATGGCGGTCGGCGAAGGCGGCCACGTCTGCCGCCGCGGCCGGCGCGCCGATGGAGTCGGCCACGTCGATCGTGTAAAAATCAGATGAAGCGAGAAAACCGGCGACGGTTTCCAGCCGGATGTGATCGGCATCGACGTGGTAGGGCTTTTGCCAGCCCAGTTCGCGCACGGCGGCGTCGGCCGCCTGGCGCAGGCTCTCGGGCCGGGAGCCGACGATCGTATGTTCGCGATAAGATTTGTTCCAGACGGGTATGACTTCGGCCCCGTTCTCAGCCGCCAAAACGCACGCCCGCAGTTGGGCCTTGGCCTGATGGGCGAAGCGGTCGCCGACGCCGAACGAGAACTTGGAAAGAGTAAGCATGGGGTCCGTTGTCCGTGGTCAGTTGTCAGTTGTCAGTTGTCAGTTGTCAGTTGTCAGTTGTCAGTTGTCAGTTGTCAGTTGTCAGTTGTCAGTTGTCAGTTGTTAGTGCGTTTAACAACGTGCAAAGCGACCGTCACCGTAAATGGTGACGGGCCAGGAGGCCCATCCTCCATGAAGCCAATCGTGTTGTTTGACGCTCTTACTGCCCGGTGATCTTACCGCGCCACTCGTCCAGTTGCTCGCGGCCGAGACTGTTCTCGCGCTTGATCTCCTGCTGGGCGGAACGGTCGGCGCCGGCGACCGCCACTTGAACCGCCAAACGGCCGTCGGCGGCATAGCGAAACTCGACAGCCACGGGCGACCGCGCCGGCAAACCGGTGGGCAAATCACGAATGACACACGTGCCCAGCGGCGTGCAGGCTTCCGGCGCGGGACTTTCGCCTTCGACAATTTGCACCAAAATTGAGTCTTGATTGTCTTTGGAGGTTTTGAAGGTGCGACGCGCCTT
>DASVGM010000038.1:0-5214 GCA_036379555.1 Pirellulales bacterium
GGCCAGGTTGCCAAAATCCTCCGGATCGGCGATTGCTCGGGCCCGCGCCTCTTCGGCCTTGGGTGCGGTCGGGCAGGCGATCAGCCGTACCTGCACCGCCGGCCCGTAGAGCATGTCGTAGGCTTCGGCAATGTCTTTTTCGCTGACCACCAGCCGGTTGGCGGCCAGCTTACGCAGGGCCACCGTGGGCCAGATGATTTCCTTGGCGTATTGGTCGGGCGTGATGTGCCGCTCTTCGCGGAGCATCGTGAGCAACTGTTCGGTGGGCAGGGCGAACCGTGCCGCCATACGGTCGATTTCTTCCTTCACTTCGTCGTGGGTAACGGCGATGTTGCGCTGGCGGCATTCCTCGGAGATCAGCCGCTTGTTGATTACGCTTTCCAGCACTTCTTCGCCAAAGTGCAGCAGGCATTCCTGGGCCAGCTCGTTGCGGGTGATCTGTTGGCCGTTGACCGTGGCCATGATCTTCAGTGCGGCGGTGGCCGGCACTTCGGCGGGCGGCTCGCCAGAGGTTTTCGCCGAAGGCTTTTTGGTTTTCGTGGTCTTGGCGGCCGATTTGGCGGTGAGCTTCGCCAGCGGCGATTCGGCCTTGGCTTCGGGCAGTTGCCGGCCATAACGGGCCACCGCGCAGATGGCCAATACGGCCCCGGCGACTGTCAGCCAGCCCACGCTGCGTCGCCACGATCTTGGGGTGCGAACAGTTTCGGCGTCGGTGAAGTTCATCGCAGTTCCTCCGTAAACAGCGGCGCAAATGCCCTAGAACGTCCTCACGCACCCCACTGGGGGTCGCTTGGGGCGGGGAGTATAGGAAGCCGCGCCCAGGCGGTCAAGGTCGCGTGAGATGAGGCGATGTGGCCATGTGGCCATAGGGTTCCCGGTGATAGCATGAGAGTTTGGATAGCTCGATCGATGACAGGAAAGGAGAGAACTCGTGTCGGAGAGTTTGTTAGGATTCGATATTGGCAGGCTGAGCGTTTCACAGCGGCTCGCCTTGATCGCGGAGTTCGGATAGCCTTCCCGATTTGCCCGAGGTGGCCATGCCGCCATGGCACCGAGACGAATTGTGGCGTCGCATCGCCGTGGGAGACGACTCGCCCAATGCGGCGATTCCCTGGGAGCAAGTGTTAGGCAGATGACGCTGGCGCTCGCATGACCGGCCGAATGGACGCGCAACATCCATTGTGATGTTCGAAGGTTGGTTCGCGGCTATACTCATCGCATGCTTGCTCGGCTTTTCCAATTGCTTCATAAGATATTGACGCCGCGCTCACACCGCGCGCTGCAGCTTAATAACGAAGCCGCTGCCCTCTCAAAACAAGGGCGGGAAATGGAAGCGTTGACCCAGCTTGACGAAGCCATCAGTCTCAATCCGAATTTTGCCGCTGCCCATGCAAATCGCGCCTGGGTCCAATCAAAACTCGGGAACGTCGACGCCGCCTTGGCGGACTGCGCGGCGGCACTGAAGCGAGATCCTGCATCGGCGTCGGCCTACTGCACGCGAGGGGCGCTCCATTACCGGCGGGGCGACATCGATTTGGCCTTGCACGACTTTGATGAAGCACTTCGTTGCAATCCCAATCTTAGCGGGGCACATTTGAATCGCGGGCACGTTTTTTTGGCTCGCGGCCGATACGACGTCGCCCTCAATGAGGCAAATGAAGCGGTGTGGAACGCTCCGCGCTCCAGCGACGCGCTCATGTTTCGAGCGCAAGTGTTTAAGGCCACCGGCGATTTCCTACGAGCGTTGGAGGACGTTCATGACGCAATTCGCTTTTCGCCTGGGGATCCTCTGCCGCATGTTTTTCGAGCTGAGTTGTATGTGGAGCAACTTCAATATCCACTTGCGATCGCCGCCTGCAACGCCGCCTTAGCGTTGGACCCTGCAAGCGCAACCGCGATTTCTTGCCGAGCAATTGCGAGATGTTATCTGGGAGATGCCGCACAAGCGTTCGCGGACGCGGAAGAGGCCGCTCGTCTCGACTCGACTCTTGAAGGACCCTTACAAGTGCGAGCGGCCATCTATTTGGATCGCGGTGACTTGTCAAATGCACTTCAACAACTCGACGAAGCAATTCGTCTTGTGCCTGATTCCGCGGCCAGTTACTGCACCCGGTCTCTTGTCTACCAAGCGTTGGGCGACAACGAACGAGCACTTGCCGATTGCGATCGGGCGATCGCATTGACTCCCAACGATCCGGTGCCGTGGAACAACCGCGGTTTTATCCAGATGAAGCGAGGCGAATACGCCGGCGCGGTGGGCGATTACCGCCGGGCCATCGAATGCGGTCCAAAACATCCAAACGCTTACAAAAACCTGGCGTGGTTGCTGGCGACTTGCCCGGAGGAGCGCTTTCGAAATGGTACGGAAGCGACTCGGCAAGCGCGTCGCGCGCTTGAACTAAGCGACTGGAAGCAGGCTCAATGGCACGAGATACTGGCGGCGGCCTACGCCGAGTCGGGCGATTACGGCGCCGCTGCCCGTTGGCAGACGAAAGCCATCAGAATGTTCGGCGCAGCGGCGCCGCCTGAGGCCAATCAGCGGCTCGAAGCTTATCAATCATGCCGCGCCTGGCGCGAGTAGCACTGTGCAACATAACCGGGGGAAATGACAGAAAGATGGGAAGACAGAAAGATAGAAACGATGAGCGGGAATGAGCCAGTCCCCGCTCCTACCTCGTCTGTATTCTTGTTTTTCTGTCAACAATTTTTCTGTCAGGAGTAGCGGGGTTAGTCGCCGGTTTGCCCTCGGATGGCGGGCGAACACCTCGAGCTGACGCGAACTGCGGATTAACGGCGCGCCGTTCACACGGAACGGCACTGAGCGCTGATGACTGCCTTGATCTCTCCCGGCACGTTGCTGATTAGCCCGTCGATGCCCCAGGCGATCAACTCGGCGGCACGAGCTGGCTCGTCCACCGTCCAAACCCAGGCCTCTAAGCCGGCCGAATGCACCAGCCGCACGTGCTCCCGGGTGACATAGTCGTTGTCCCAGCCGATCACGCGGGCGCCGACTTGCCGGGCCGCGGTCAGATGCTCGGGCGTGAGTTTGTCGGTGCCTAAAGCGCCCAGCGGCAACTCGGGCGCGAGATGATGGCACTCGGCCAGAAAAGGCCAATCGAAACCGGTCACGACGCAACGATCGACCACGTTCAGCCGCTGCAACAACGAGACGCAAGTGGCCGCGTCGCCGCTTTTGCGCTCGATCATGCAGCCAGCCCGCGGGCAAATCAGCCGCAAGGCGTCCTCGAGCGTGGCGATGTGCGTGCCGCGAAAGGCCTGGCCGAACCAGCCGCCCGCGTCGAGCTGTTTCAGCTCGCTCCAAGTCCGCCGGGCAAGCAATTGGCTTGCCGCGCCCCAGACGTGGCAGGCGTCGGTGCAGCGGTCAAGTTCTTCGTCGTGAAACACCACTGGCACGCCGTCGGCCGAATGGTGATAGTCGAGCTCGACCAGATCGACGCCCAGCTTCAACGCCGACTCGAACGCCGGCAGCGTATTTTCCGGCGCCGCGCGGCTATCGCCGCGATGAGCCAAGATCTTGATTTCCGATGAATCGACGAACAATGAAATGCGTACCTCGTCCACGCCAAGGTTACGGCGTCGCGCCACCGCGCCCCAACGCTCGCAGTTCGTGCAACAGCGCGATATCGTTCAGCACGCGGAGCTGATGAGATCGACAGTAATCTACCACCTCTGGTGAGTGAAGTTCGTATCGAGCACGACTCGCATTATTTGGTATACGGCAGGCGGACGTGCCGCATTGCTTCGTCGAGAACGGCATCAGCTTCTTCTTCTGAAAAGCCGCTCGCCTCGCGGTGGCGAGTTCCTTGCTGCGAGAGTTGTCTAAGCTGGTCGAAGGCGAGTTGACGCGGTTCGGCGATTGCCGCCTCGCCCGGCGCGAGGACGTGAATCATGATGCGCTGGTCGTCGCGAAGCTCGTGCCCGATCTCCGATTCCAGCCACAGCCGCTGACCCGACTCCATCTCTCTCACATATCGGATTACGGTATCCACAGCTAGTCCTCCATCACCTCTTGCTCTTTGGCCTTGGCCAGGTCGCCGGCGCGGTTCTCGTATTTCTTGGTCATCTCTTGAATCTCTTCCTTGAGCTTGTCGCGGTCGTCTTCCGACAGCGTCTTGTCTTTCTGCTCCTGATCGGCCAGCTTGTTGCCGTCGCGGCGGACGTTGCGAATGGCCACCTTCGCCTCTTCGGTCAGCTCTTTGATGCGGCCGACTAGCTTGCGGCGCGTCTCGGTCGAAAGGGCGGGCACGTTCAGCCGAATCAGCTTGCCGTCGTTCATCGGCGTCAGCCCCAGCCCGCTAGCCAAAATCGCTTTTTCGATGTCCTTGAGCGTGCCGGGGTCGAACGGGCGGATGACGATCTGTGTCGGCTCGGGGGCGCCCACCGAAGCCAACTGCTTGAGCGGCGTGGGCGAGCCGTAAGCCTCGACGCGCAGCGAATCGACCAGGCCGGGGTTGGCCCTGCCCGTGCGAATGCCGGCCAAGTTGTGCTTAAGCACGTCGGCCGCTTTTTCCATCCGTTCTTCGACGTCGAGCAAGATTTCTTCCGCGCTCATGGTTATTCCCTACGACTGCCTTCCAAAACCTCGCTGCTGATCCAGGTGCCCACCTTTTCGCCGGTCACGGCCCGCACGATGTTGCCCTCTTTCTTGAAGTTGAACACCAGGATCGGCATGTTGTGCTCCATGCACTGGGTGATGGCCGTGGGGTCCATCACCCGCAAGTTTTGCTCGCGGACCTGCGAATAACTCAGCTCGCTATAGAGCACGGCGTGCGGGTTTTTTTCCGGATCGTCGCTATAGACGCCGTCGACGCGGGTGGCCTTCAGCAGCACGTCGGCCTCTAGTTCCAAGGCCCGCTGAGCGGCCGCGGTGTCTGTGGTCACGAACGGGCTGCCCGTGCCGCAGGCCAAAATGACAATTCGCCCTTTCTCCAAATGCCGGCGGGCGCGGCGGCGAATGTACGGCTCCGCCACGCCGTCCATGCGGATGGCGGTCGACAGGCGCGTCTCGCAGCCCAGCGATTCCAGGGCGTCTTGCAGGGCCAGACCGTTGATCACCGTGGCCAACATGCCCATGTAGTGGGCGGTGGCTTCTTGGATGCTCGAACTGGCCGAAGTGAACTGCGCTCCGCGCAGAATGTTGCCGCCGCCGATGACAATGGCGATCTGCACGCCCCGTTTGGCGGCCTGCGAGGT
>DASVGM010000039.1:0-25846 GCA_036379555.1 Pirellulales bacterium
AGCACTTCGGTTCTCAAACCGGGGTCGGCGAAGCTTGACGGGATTCAAGCCGTAAACCGCTGCCACGGCCCGGCTTCTCGCGAAGTTGGCCACGCAGCGGTGGGCAAGACGGGCTAGATTAACAGGTGTGCCGCCCCGTACAATCCAAACTTCAAAATCAAAGAACGCGAATCGCTTAATGCAAATGGTGAAGGAGAACTGGTGGCGGCGGCCCGGCGGATTGCGAGAAACGCTGGCGATCGCCCTGCCGCTGATTGCTTCCACCGTATCGTGGACGATCATGATCTTCACCGATCGCGTGTTTCTCACCTGGTACTCGCGCGACGCCGTGGCGGCCGCGTTGCCCGCCGGAAATATCGCCTTCACCATCATCTGCTTTCCGCTGGGTTTGGCCTCGTACGTCAACACGTTTGTGGCCCAATATCACGGCGCGGGACGGCCGGAACGCATCGGCCCGGCCGTCTGGCAAGCGCTCTTCATTGGCATGATTACCGCGCCTTTGGCCGTCAGCACCATCGCCGTGGCGCCGGAAATGATTCGAGCGTTCGGGCACGATCCCGCGGTCGCGCGCTATGAGTTGGATTATTACGGGCCGGTCTGCTGGGGCGAATCGACGTTGGTGATGGTGGCGGCACTATCGGCCTTTTTCACCGGCCGCGGCCAGACTCGCACCGTCATGCTGGTCGATTCCAGCGCCGCGGCGTTGAATGTGTTGCTCGACTATCTTTGGATTTTCGGCTACGGCGGCTTTCCTGAAATGGGTCCGGCCGGCGCCGCCTGGGCCACCACCGTGGCCACCTGGGTGCGGTTGGCCGTTTATTTTTGTCTCTTCTTCAGGCCGGAGGCCCGGCGAGTTTACGGCACGTTGTCGGGCTGCCGCTTCGATCGCGATCTTTTTCGCCGGTTGGTTTGGTTTGGCTTTCCCAACGGCACTCAGTATCTGTTTGAGATGGGCGCGTTCACCATATTTTTGGTGATCGTGGGGCAAATGGGCCGTCGCGAGTTGGCCGCCTCAAATCTTTCGTTCAACCTCAACTCCTTCGCCTTCATGCCGATTCTGGGCATCGGCCTGGCGGCCAGCACGCTGGTGGGGCAGCATCTTGGCGAAGACAAGCCCCGCCTGGCCGAGCGATCGACGTGGTCGGCGTTCGCCATTGGCGGCGGCTGGATGATCGTCGTCAGTAGTTTCTACCTGTTCGCTCCCGATCTCTTGCTCTACACGTATAGTATCAACAGCGACCCCGACGAGTTCGCCGAGTTGCAGGGGCTAACGATCATCTTGCTGCGTTTTGTCGCTTTGTATTGCCTGTTCGACGCGATGAACATCATCTTCTCCGGCGCACTGAAGGGGGCGGGCGATACGCTTTTCGTGCTGGTGACAACGCTCATCGTTTCGCTGGCGGTGGCGGCCGCCACGTACATCGGCGTGAGGTTTTTTGAGTTTGGCCTTTACTGGTGCTGGTCGGTCATAACCGCTTGGGTGTGGGCGTTGGGGGTCATCTTCTTTTTACGGTTTTTGTTCGGCCCTTGGCGCGGCATGCGTGTGATTGAGCGCGGAGAATTGCACTTGCACGCCGAGACGGGCGAACCCGAGCGTTGCCCAGGCGCGGCGAGTTAGCGCTTTACCCGCCACGTCGAAACGAAGTAACAACTGTCAACCCTTCATGTTGCGATGAGACAGTGCCGTCGCTGAATCATCCGGCCTAAGCTTCGAGGACGCGCTGCCAACGCCTCGACATGCCGCGCCAGGCGGCCTGATAGGTTTCTTCCAGTGGTACGTTGACGTAAGTATCAGGCGCTAGAAAAAGCGGCATGTCGGGCAAAGCGTTCCCTACGGCCACCGGCTCAATAAAGGCCGTCACCGGTTGTGTCGCCGAATAGGCGACGAGCGTCAACGGCGCGTCGGCTGGGGGCTCATAGGGCGCTTCGCCCAACGCCTGCCATAGGGCGCCATGAATCCCCGTGGAATCTAGCCGTCCAGGAGGATGGAGATCGAGCACCAACAGATGGTAACCTTGGCGAAGCACCGTGATGGCTTTGTTGATAAAGGCCCGTAACTCCCGCCGGCTGGCCTTGTTGCCGGGCGAAACGATCTCAATCAGCGCCACCACTCGATCTCCGCTCTGATGCCGAACGACCACGGCTCGCTGCTTGGCCAGGTAGGCGTCTTGCTCGGCCACGGCCGTGAACCGCACGCGCGGCGCGGCCTCCGCCAGGGCAATGGCGCCGCGCGGTAAGGCGGCCGACTCCTCGCCGCTGGCTTCCGTGGTTTGCAGCGTCAGCACGTCAGGGCCAAAGGGGCCGGCGATTTGCTCGGCCATGGCGTAGTAATCCGGCGGCAGTATCCGCTCGTTGAGCGCGTTGCGCAGTTCGATCGTCCAAGCAACGTGAAAGTCGTGAAAGGTTCCCGCGTCAACGCGCGACCAATCGTGAATAGGCATCTTTGTTTCCTCGGGCCGCTCATGTCATTGTACCGCCTGCGGCGTTTAACTAACATCGTCAGTACGCCCACTGGTAGAGCGTCATGCACACTGGTGGAGCGTCGGGCGGTGAGCCACGCCGCGACAATCGACTCGAACGCCAAACAAAGAAGGTCATTCAAGCGAGTGGACGATACAATTGGCCGCAAAAGCCGCCTTTCAACCGGAAATCCAAAGCTCGACGAATTGCTGGGCGGCGGGCTGCTGCCGGGTACGTTGACGGTGGTGTCGGGAGCGACCGGCATCGGCAAAACACAATTGGGCATTCAGTTCGCTCATGCCGGCAACCACCAAGAACGGGCGGGCGGCCTGGTGTTTGACATGAGCTGCCGCGGCGATGCTCAAAGCCACGCCGATTATGGGCGGCGCATGTGCGGTTGGCGTCTTTCGCCCGCCGATCCCAACGCCGCGCCCGATATTAGCCAAGTGTTTGATCTGAACCACAAACTGGGTGATTATCTCCATGTGTTTGATTATGCCGGCCGGCGTGTGACACGGGGCGATCTCGATAGTGACGGATGGCAAGATTGGCAGGCCGAGTTGGCCCGCAAGCTGACCGTGACCATCGCTTTTTTCTACGGCAACTTCATTCGCGGCGCCCGGCGTGTCGTGGTCGATGGCATCGAGCCGGCGAATCGGCCCAGCGATTCGATTCAGTTTGAGCTGTTTGAATACGTTTATCATCAGGTTTTGCGCAAGGAATCCGACTGGGTCGCGCGAGATTGGTTGCGCGAGCACTTTCGCGCCAACTCCGCGGCCGTCGAGCAAAATCCATACGACCGCCGCGAAGTGACCTGTTTGTTGCTTTACACAGCGCCCGAAGCGATGTTGGAGGAACTGATTTCGCGCAAGCTCGACGAGGGCGACGTGCTCTCCAACGCCAACACGCTCATCTTTTTAGGCAAGGTGCGTGAGGGAAATAAGCTGGGCCGGGCGTTCTATATCGCCAAGCATCGCGGCAGCGCCTGCTCAGACGAGATCACGCCTTACCGCATTGGCGAACGTGGAATCGAGCTTATTTGTTGAAGATGCCCTCGGCTTGCCCAAGGGAGTTTTCACGTTGGCCGTCTACACCCGCGGCCTTCCCCAAACTCCCGCTTTTCCGCCGCTTGGCCGCCGACGGCGGCCAAGCAGCGGAAAAGCGGAGAAGGGGTTGGTGGCAAATGCCCGGTGTGGATGGCCAACGTGATTCTCCACCCGGCAAGCGGGTGGCATCAACGATCCAGCGCCGCCACGACGAAACGAAGTAACAACTGCCAACTATCCATGTTGTGATTTGAGACGGTGCCGTCGTATCACTGCCCGTGAAGTGTCACTGCGCGGACATCAAACGCACCGTGAGCGGCCGGGCGGAACTGTCGCCAATCACGGCGTCGTCGCGGCCGATGCCGGCCCCGACGTAACCCAGGCCATTTACGTAAATATGATCGCCGAAATTCGATACGCGGCAGTGCTTGAGCCAGGCGACGTGCTGGTCTTCAAACAGGACGTTTTGGCCCGTGCCTTCATGATTGCCGCTACGGCCGTTCGCCAACTCGCCGGGCGAATCGGCCATCAAGGCGAATCGCATGCGGCCGCAATTACGATGACCGCGATAGCGGCCGTTCTCACAATAGCCCAAGGTATAACCATAACTGCCGCCCGCCCGGCTCTGCAAAGCCGGCAAGTCGGCCGCGGCCGCCCGCACCAGGCGCTTCAGTTTAGGCACCGCGAATTCATCCGCCTGTTCGGCCAACGCGGACGTGGGACAGACCAACAGGGCGGGATCGTCGATCAACCGGGCGTCCATCAGCAGAGGGCCGTAAACACCGGCCACGGCCAACGGCCCGCGCTGGGGCACAAAGGGAAACTGGCCCGCGTGGAAATCGCTGTATTGCCCGAGCGCCAGGCCCATCATGCGCAGATTGTTCTGACATTGACTGATGCGGGCGCTAGCCAGGCTATGGGCGATGGCCGGAAAAAGAAGCATGCAGGCCGCCAGAAAAACGCCACCGCCGACGATCATGTCTTGCACGCGCCAGCCGCCAGCCGCCGCCGCGCAGCCGGGCTTGGGTGCGACCGCTTGCCGTGCGGCGACGAATTGGCAGGTGCGAGCGGCCAGGCCGGGGGGCGGCTCAAAGTTAGTGCCGTCGTCGAGCAAAGCGAGTTTTTCGTGCAAGCGCGACATTGCTTCCTGCAATTGGGCGTCTTGCGAAAGACTGGCTTCAACCTCCTCTTGCTCTGACGGCTCAAGTGCATCCAGCAGGTAGCCGAGCAATTGGTCATGCATGGACTAAATGTCTCCGGAGGGTTGGGCCTGTACCCAGGCCTCGTGTAGCTTTAGTAATGCCGCGTTGAGACGGCTCTTGATCGTGCCGACCGGAACATCCAGTATCTCGGCCGCTTCACGGTATTTCATGCCTTGGTAATAAACCAATGTCACGGGGCCAATCAACGCCGGCGAAAGTTCGCTGACCGCCTTGCGTATCCAATCGCGTTGCTCGTCCGACTCCAAGCGGGCGCTGGGGCCGGCGTCGTCGCTGGCCAAAAGATCGGCCAGACCGCCCATCTGTTCATCGTCATATTGATTGTGGCGATCAAGGCTCATGATCTTGTGCTTCTTGTCGCGCCGCTGTGAGTCGATGGCCTGGTGGGTGGCGATGGTATATAGCCAGGGGCGCACCTTGCGACCCTCCTCAAATTGGTCGCACTTCAGGTGGACCTGCAAAAAGGTTGCCTGAAACGCATCTTCAGCCAAAACGGCATCGCCTAAATAACGTCGCAAATAGCCGTACAACTCCCGTTCGTAGCGGCGCACCAGTTCGGAGAAGGCCAGGCGCCCCGTGCCTGCCTGCCCGCCTGACGTCGACTGACGATACACTACCAACAATTCCTCGTCAGTCATCTCCGACCAGGAGCGTTTTGCCACGTAATTGGCGCTTGTTGGTGCGAGTGATTGGCTTATCATTGTTACGAACCCTTCCGCTCGCTGGTTCATCGGCGGCAGGCGAAATTATCGCCTTGATAGCGCGCCTTGTCCAGCGAACCGTGTTAATCGTTGCCGAAACGTGCTTTTTCTTGCCCGACCGGCCCAAATTATGAAAAGATGCTCACGAGGTGTGCCAAATTGGCTGGAAACGGCAAGTTTTTGCCTTCTTCCCGTGTAAGTAGCAAACCGCGTGCCTTGAGTTGCCGCGTGCCTTGTGGAGGCCCACGCCGGTTGGCAATAAGTATTGTAAACTGTTATGAAGTAGGCGGTTAGTTATCGCGGACGAATTACGATCGGTGCTAAGCCGCAACCGACGGAATTACAATACTCCGTGCAAAGTTTACCGTGCCCGATTTTCCGGCCTTTGGGCAGGCCCTCATCTTTGCCACATGCGGCTCAGAATGAGACGTATGCGCCGATCAGTCGGCGACACGCGTGTCGCCGAACCGCCTATTCCGGATTATTCCTCGGATCGTCTAAGAGGCTATCCGAAAACTTGAATTTCGCCGTGGCGGTGTATCGTGGGGCGGCTCGCCGAGCCGTCTTTCGCTTCCAGACGGGCCGGCGGCCCGCCCACGGCGAGTTTTCGGATAGCCTCTAATTTCACGCCGTTTGATTTTGTTGCCCAGAGTAACAAACTGCGGGCTGCGACCGCGATTGGTCCCGCGCTCAAATCCCGCTCCATGCGTTCGAGTCCCCGTTCAAATGCCGCCGGCGGGATCAGCTTCAAACAAGAAAATGCTTGCTGTCGAAAACCGCCGATGTCATTGATAAGAGCACGGCACTCAACCTCCTCCGCGGTGAGTTCGCCAAAGCCGCTTTCCGCCATGAGTTCGCGCAACATGGCGATCGACGGATAACGTGCCAGTTCGGCCTCGACCGTCTCAGGAAAATAAAACGAGTGGATGCGCTGGCGAATCATCTCGGCCGACTCCGTGACCGTGCAAATCCGTCCGCCGGCCCGCAGCACGCGATGCGCCTCCTGAAAATAAGCGCGGCGATCGGCAATATGGTGAATTACATCCACGGAGAAGACCAGGTCGAACGACGCCTTGGCGAAGGGGAGATGTTCGCCGCGGCCTTGTTGGAATGAAATCGCGTCGGAACTGCGCCTGGCCGCCGCCAACATTTCCCGGGAAGGATCGATGCCGACGCAGACGCAACCGGCTGTCTCGCGCAGTGCGATGCAGTAGTTGCCCGTGCCGCAACCCACTTCGAGCAGAGTGAAACGCGGCTCGGTGTCGCGCGCCAGCGCCCGCACAATCTCCGGGCTGGCCCGGCGAAAGCGCGCGTATGATGCGGCGATGGGGTCGAAATTGCTAGTTCGTCGTTCTTCAGCAGCCATTTTAACGTCAATTACTTTACACGCGCTAGCCTCTCGCAACATGTCCTTGCTTGAGTTGATTATACTTCCCGCAGTCTGGAATGATGTGTGCCTGCTACTTTTAAGCGGTTCGGCCTCACTTCTGGCAGCGTGAATGACATACTGCAAATCCGACATGAGCGGCCGATCGCCATGCCCGCCCGGTTGTCAGATACGCCGCCGGCAAGTATCGTAAAAGATTCTGGCTTTCGCGGACGCGCGGGCCAGTCAACCCCCAAGCAGAACCTATTCTTTCGCATGAGCATCGCAACCAAATCGACCGCCGGCCAACTCGCCTGCGGCGCTGATATTCTCGTCGAGGCACTGATTCATCACGGCGTGGAGGTGATTTTCGCCTATCCGGGCGGGGCCAGCATGCCGCTGCATCAGTCGCTCACCAAGTTCCGGCGGCAAATCCGCACCATCTTGCCGCGGCACGAACAAGGCGGCGCGTTCGCCGCGCAAGGCTATGCCCGCAGCACCGGACGGCCGGGCGTCTGCATGGCCACCAGCGGTCCCGGCGCCACCAACCTGGTGACGGCGGTCGCCGACGCCAAGCTCGACAGCATTCCCTTGATCGCCATCACCGGGCAGGTGAAGACCGCGGTGATCGGCAGCGACGCCTTTCAAGAAACGCCCATTGTCGAGGTCTGCCGGGGCATCACCAAGCACCATTACCTGGTGACCGACGTGCGCGACCTGGCGCGCGTGGTCGGCGAGGCGTTTCACATCGCCACCACGGGCCGGCCCGGCCCCGTACTGATCGACCTGCCCAAAGACGTGCAGCAAGATCAGACCGTGCCGGACTACGACGCGCCGCTTGAGCTGCCCGGCTACCATGTCGAAACACACCGCGCCCGGCCGGAACAAATCGCCCAGATGGCCGCGGCCATCAAGCGCGCCAAGCGGCCGGTGATCTATGCCGGCGGCGGCATTATCGCCGGCGAGGCGAGCGAACCGCTGCGCGAACTCGTCCGCAAGACCGGCATCCCCGTGACCATGACCTTGATGGGGCTGGGCGCCTATCCCAGCGGCGAACGTCTGTCGCTCGACATGCTCGGCATGCACGGCAGCGTTTATGCCAACTATGCCGTCGATGAATGCGATCTGCTGTTGGCGCTGGGCGTGCGGTTTGACGACCGCGTGACGGGCAAAGTGCCGGAGTTCGCCAAACACGCCAAGATCGTGCATGTCGACGTCGACCCCTCCGAAATCAACAAGAACAAAGAGGCGCACATTCCCATCATCAGCGACGTCGGCTATGCGCTGACGGAGCTGAACAAGATTGTCGAGCCGCCGGCGGACCTTGGCGAATGGTATGCCCGCATTGACGCCTGGAAGAGAGCGGAGCCGTTCAAGTACGACCGCGATTTTTCCGGCATTTTGCCGCAACACGCCATCAGCGAGCTTTCGCGATTGGTGGCCGACCGCGAGACGGTGGTCAGCGTGGGCGTGGGCCAGCACCAGATGTGGGCCGCGCAGTATTTCCAGTTTCGCCGGCCGCGAACCTGGATGTCGAGCTCGGGGCTGGGCACGATGGGCTTTGGCCTGCCGGCCGCGATGGGCGCCAAGGCCGCGCACCCGGATGCCTTGGTAATTGACATTGACGGCGACGGCAGCTTTCTGATGAACATTCAAGAGTTGGCCACTTGTCATTGCGAGAAACTGCCGGTGAAGGTGCTCTTGCTGAACAACCAGCACCTGGGCATGGTGATGCAGTGGGAAGATCGTTTCCACGCCGGAAACCGGGCGCACACGTATCTGGGACCGATCGACAATCCCGAAGCCGTCGGCATGGGCAACGGCATTGGGCCGGAGCGGCGTTATCCCGATTTCGTGACCATCGCCAAGGGTTTTGGCTGCGGCGGCGGCCACGTGAAAGACAAGGCCGACCTGGTCGACGCCCTGCGCGAAATGATCGACTATGACGGCGCTTACGTTCTCGACGTGCAGGTGCCGTATCAAGAGCACGTGTTGCCGATGATTCCGGCCGGCATGACGGTGAAAGATTTGATTAAGTAGAATTCATGGTGGGCGATGCCCACCCTACAACAGGTTTCCAACAGGAGTTCCGGCCATGTCGGCGCGCTCGGCGACCGTGGTCAACTTATGCGACATGATTCACGGACAAGAGTGCGATTTGTTCGCCCTCTTGACCGTCAAAGAGCCGCTGACGACGCGCGACGGCAAGCCGTACCATCGCGTGGGCTTCCGCGACGCTCGGCGTGAGGTCAGCTTTCCCATCTGGCAAGACTCGCCCTGGGCCGAGGAGTGCCGGCAATCGTGGTCGCCGGGCGTTTGCTATAAGATTCGCGCGCTTTATCGGGATACCAATTACGGCCCTCAGCTTGAGATCCGCAAAATCCGTCCGGTGGCCGAGGCCGACCGCGCCGACGGTTACGATCCGCAAATGTTTTTGCCGCGTTCGCGCTTTGAACCGACGGCGATGTTCGCCGAATTGGTCGAGCTGGTCGACGGCGGCGTGAGCGAACCGCCGTTGCGGCGGCTCGTGCGGACGATTCTGACTGAAAACCGCGAACGGTTGCTGACGCTGCCGGCGGCGACGCGCAACCATCACGCCTACGTCGGCGGCTGGCTGGAGCACGTGTTGAGCGTGGCGCGCACGGCGGTATTTTTGGCTGAAAAGTATGGCAGTCACTATCCCGATTTGCAGCCGCCGTTGAATCGCTCGCTGCTGATTGCCGGGGCGGTCTTGCACGACATTGGCAAGCTCCAAGAGTTGGAGTGGCAAGCGGAGGGCGCCGTGATGACGCCGTCCGGGGCGTTGGTCGGCCACATTTTGCAAGGCCGAGACCTGGTGCGCGAGGCTGCGGCGCGGCAGGCGGCCGCCGGCGAACCGCTTCCGGCGGACGTATTATTGCGATTGGAACACATTATTGTCTCACACCAGCGTTTGCCCGAATGGGGATCGCCCAAGCCTCCGATGACGCCTGAAGCGTTGTTGGTGCATTACGCCGACGACATCGACGCGAAGTTTCAGATGTATTACGGCATTCTCCGCGACGACCGTTCGACCGGACCTCTCACGTCGTCAAAGAACGTGCTCAGCCAGCGGCTCTTCCGCGGTTGACGCGGCGCCGCCGAGAGGCGTGACAAAGAGTACAACCGGGGCCGCCGAAGCGTCCGGAGAGCTACCTACGGTCCACGCTCTGGCACGAACCGGGCTATCAAGTCCACGGCGGCATTGGTCCAGCCGGAAAACACGCAAAACGAGTGTCCGAACACGCCGTCGTGGTGACTGGCATGCGCGGCCGGGTTTAAGATCAGGCCGGCGCGCTGCAGCAGTCTGGCCAAACGGCTCTTGTTTGGATAATGGGCCGCGTAGTGCGTCAGCTCGGATACACCGCAGCAGGCGGCAAACGAGACAACCGCCGGAAACTTGAGGAAAAGCCCAATGGCAACCACGGGCAGCGCGAAGTACACCGGCTTGAGATCGAAGACTACCGTTCCGTCGTGGTGCTCCCTGAATGCTTTCACTTGTTGTGGCACGTTCCAACCGCGGTCGGTGAACAAGTGATAGAGGCCGACGAAAAGGTCGGCGGCCAGATAGCCGATGAGAATTCCAAACAAGGTGAGCATGGTTGATCGCTCCTTCCGTTCGATCGCCTGCTTTTTGGCGAACTCGAACAAAGAGGCGCAGCCTTCGCTCGGAGATTCGGCATCCTAACCCTCCCAACCCACCCAAACGCTTTCTTGTCGTGCGATGCAGCACGTTGCAGATTCTTGGGCATGGAAGATTGTAGCAGTTTCGCGCAGTCCAAGGCAGACCAGTTTTTTTTTGCCCCGTCCGACGAGCGAACGCGTGTCCGCTGGATGCTTCGCCTGGCGATGGTTACCCGATCAACAGGAAACAACCAGCGTCATTCGTTCTCAACCCGCTAACTCTGGCCAACAGCGACTTCGTTTCACAGTGAACCAAAACATCGCCACACTCCACGAGGAAGCCTCATTTCGAGCCGCGCATGGTATATTATCAGCGTGAATTCATTGCGTTGTCGATGGCCCAGGATTGCTCTTGAGGTGATCAACGCGCACGCGACGACCAGCATCACACGCACGCCATGCTCAGACCTAGTTTTAACCGCCGCGCGTTTCTGGGCCGCTATGCCGGTTGCCTCGGATCTCTCGCCCTGGCCGAACTGCTCGATGAGCATTCGACCGCCTCCGCGCGGCCGGAAAGCGAATCGTCTCCAACGGGCAAGGCCAAAGCGGTTATCTGCCTGTTTCAACACGGCGGCCCAAGCCAGATGGACCTGTTCGACGCCAAGCCCGAACTGACCAAACGCCACGGCCAAGCCTATCCCGGTGAATTGGAAGTGCATTTCAACAACCAACAGGGCAAGCTGCTGGCGTCGCCGTTTCGGTTTTCGCCCTGTGGACGATCGGGCATCGAGCTTTCGGAATTGCTGCCGCACACCGCGGCGATTGTCGATGACTTCACGCTCGTCCGCTCCATGACCACCGAGTCGGTCGACCATGAAGCCGCCCTGCGTTTGATTCACACGGGTAAAATCCAGGCCGGGCGGCCGGTGTGGGCCTCGTGGGTGACGTATGCCTTGGGCGCCGAGAATCGCGATCTGCCCAGCTACGTCGTGCTTTCCGATCCGGGCGGCTTGCCGGTCGATGGCGTGCGCAACTGGTCGAGCGGTTGGTTGCCGGCGGTGCATCAAGGCACGCCTTTTCGAGCGGGCCAGTCGCCTGTTTTGAACCTGGCGACACCGCCGCGAGTGACCCCGGAGGCGCGGCGCGGTCAATTGCAATTCTTGGCCGAACTGAACCAATCGCACCTGCGGCACTACCCCGACGACTCTGACCTGGCGGCGCGCATCGCCAACTTTGAAACGGCGGCGCGCATGCAAATCGCGGTGCCCGAAGCGATTGACCTGGCGCGCGAGACGGAGGCCACGCGGCGACTCTACGGGCTTGATCAGCCGCAAACTCAGGAGTATGGCACGCGCTGCCTCATGGCGCGGCGGCTGGTGGAGCGCGGCGTGCGCTTCGTACAGGTCTTTATGAGCGGCCAGCCGTGGGATACGCACAGCAAAAACGCCGAGAACTTGAAAAGCCTTTGCGCCCGCACCGACCAGCCCAGCGCGGCTTTGGTGCGCGACCTGAAGCAACGCGGGCTGCTCGATTCGACGATTGTGCTCTGGACCGGCGAATTCGGCCGCTTACCGGTCTCTCAAGGGAGCGACGGCCGCGACCACAATCGCCACGCCTTTTCGCTCTGGTTGGCCGGCGGCGGCTTTAAGCGTGGTTACGCGCACGGCCGCACCGACGATTTCGCTTACGCGGCGGTGGATGGGCGTGTGAGCGTGCATGATTTACATGCCACGCTCTTGCACGCGTTGGGACTCAATCACCTGCGGCTCACCTTTCCGCACGAAGGCCGCAACGACAGCCTCACCGACGCCGACGTCTCCAAGGCCGGCGTCGTTGCCGAACTGCTGGCGTAGGTGGCCGCCATGAAGCCGTCGGGGCGTTAGGAGCCAATCCAAAAACCGCTTGCGGATCCGTAGGGTGGGCATTGCCCACCATGAATTCACGATGGGCAATGCCCACCCTACATAGCCGAGACCGATTTTCGGATAGCCGCCTAAGTGCTTGGCGATGTGAGGGTGTTGAGCAAATTGATCCAGGGCAAAAACATGATGAGGGCGTATGCGAGCACCGTGCCGCCGCCGATGGCCAGAGTCAGGCCGATCGGCAGAAAGGTTTGCACCACCTCGGCCCGCTGCCGCGCGCGTTCGTGATAACTGCCCGCCGCATGCCGCAAAGCCGACACTAAAACGCGCCCTTCGCCCGCCGAGAGCAGCCACGCCACGAGCGGCGGAAAACGGCCCGCCAGGTCGATCGCCTCACGCGGCGCGGCGCCACGTTCGATCGCGCCGGCCAGCGCCTCCGCGTCGTGGAGGATCGAGCGGCTGCCGCTGGCGCCGGCTGCCAGGCGCAGGGCGTCGGGCAGCGCCACCCGTTCTTCGATAAGCAGCGCCAGAATGTCCGCGAAGGCGGCCGCATGGCAAAGCCGCAGCAGGCGCCGCGCGCCGGGTATCCAGGCGACCGAGCGACCGCCGGCCAGCGAAACCGCCCGTCGCGACTGCCACCACCAGGCGGCCACGGCCGACACCACGGCCACGGGACCAATGGCGCCCCACCAGGCGGCGCTTGGCCCCAAGGCGGCAAACCAGGCGATGACCTCGGCGGACGGCACGCGAAAATCGCGAAAGCTGGGAAGCACGGTCGGCGCGAAAAACGCCGTGAAGCCCACGAACAGGCCCCAGCCCAAGAGAAACACCAAAAGCGGGTAAATGAGCGCGGTCGCGGTGGCTTGTCGCAATTCGGCGATGCGCCGCGCGGCCACGCTCAAGCCTTCAAGGGCCGCGGCCAAGCGTCCTGATTTTAGCCCGGCGGCGACGACGCAAAGATAGAGCGGCGGCAGGTTGCCCTGCGCCGCCAACGCCTGTTCGAGCGGGTCGCCGCGCCCCAGGCGCTCGGCAAGATCGGTCGCGACGCGGCCCGCGCCGCCGGGCAAATCGCGTCCCAGGCCGGTCAGCCCTTGCTCCAATGGCACGCCCGCGCGCACCAGCGCGGCGATTTCGTCATTCAACGCCAGCAATTCATCGACGGTAGCCATCGGCCGCAATACCTAAGTTCCACCGCGCCACGCCGCCACCGTCAGGCAAATCCAGCCGACGATAAAGCTGGCGCCGCCGATCGGCGCCAGCATGGCGATCTTGGCCCGCGGCGATCCCAGACCCATCGCGTAAAGGCAGCCACAAAACAACGCGATGCCGGCGATAAACAGCCAGCCGGCCGCCGTCAGACAGGGCGAATTGAACCGCTGGCCAAGCAAGCCGACCAGCGCCACGCTCAGTGCATGATACATCTGGTACTGTACGGCCTTATGAAAAATCTCAATCCGCCGGCCCGCTTCTTCCGCCGAGATGCTGGTATCGGCGCGCAGCGTGGAGGTGAGCCAGTGCGCGCCGAAGGCGCCCGCCGAGACCGACAACCCCGCCAGTAATGCCCCGCAGGCGATCCATAGATTCGGTTTCAATGACTCATCTCGATTGCTGGCGCCCCTGTGTTTTTCCGCATGAACATCACTACTTCATCTTACCGATCCAGCAGCATAAAGTCGATTGCCTTTGACAGTTCCGCGGCGTCGATAAGCCGCGAAACTTGGCCAAGAGTGTCACGGTCGCATAAGACGCTCAATACTGCGTTTCATCCGCAACGTAGCCGTCGCCCCGGTTGCCCAAACGATCGTAGGCGGTCAGGTCGATGTCAAATCGCAGCGGATGCACGGAGCCATCGCACATGAGCATGTTGAAAATCGTCGCGTGCGCGCTGCCGAACGAGGTGCTGTTGGTGAGTCCGTATCGGTCTGTCATCGGCGGATTCTTAGGATTGGCCATGCGCAGCACGTCGTTGTCAAAGCCGACCAGCCAATCTTCGTTATCGCCGGGGTCGGTGCCGCCATAGCTGGCGGCGTTCAGGTACTTTTCACCGTAGAGGAAAGTGCAGGTCGTGCCGTCGGTTATTTGGTGCAATCCCGTCTCGGTGCCTTGAAACGTAACGCCGGTGTAACTGGTCGATGGCGTGAAGACCATCTCGTTCTGGTAGTACCAGGTTCCCACGGCAGTGCCCGGCCCGGCGCTTTCGAGCACGGTGCCATCGCCCACACAGGCGGCATAATCCGTCTTGCCGCACATGGTGACTTTGTCGGAGTTGAGGTTGTTGCCGCTGGCGCACTGATAAGGCCCGACACCGCGGCGCGTCGGACAGTAAAACAACGGCAAAGTTGACGATGCCGTGTTGGCGTTGGCCGTGAAAAGCGAGGCTCCCCGCAAGCCCGCCGCCTGTTGCCAGAGCGGCTGTTGCTCGAGAAACGGCAGAATCGAATAGCACCAGCCGCCGGGCTGCAATTTACCCACTCCCCGGTTGGGGTCGCCGGTCCATTCCCAGCCCCAGCCGCCGCTGGGAAAGTACTTGTTTATGTCATGATGGTTGAGCGCGCCCAAGCCAAATTGCTTGAGATGGTTCTGACACTCGGCGCGCCGTGCCGACTCGCGCGCCGCCTGCACCGCCGGCAACAATAGCGCGATCAAAATACCAATAATGGCGATGACCACCAACAATTCGACAAGCGTAAAGCCGCCCGACCGGGAAGCATACGCACGCACCAGACGCATTGCCGATCCTCCTGAAAAAAGACGGGAGCGAACGAACCGAGTGCCTTTTCAACAAGAACTCTGGTCTGTCTAGTCGTTAAAATAACCGAAATGATTCGCTTTGCAAGCGAATTTTTTTTGACTTGGCTCGCCGCGACTTCATGGCCGATCGGTTTGGCCGCCGTTGGCGCCTAGTCCGCCCCGATCCGGCAATGCCGCAACATGGCCTCGGGCGACACGACGTAGCTGACGTAAAACGGGCCAAACTCAGCATAACGCGCGCTGGCTTCGTCGAAACGCATGCGGTAAACGATCTCTTTCAAGAATTCAGGGTTGCGCGCCCAGAGCGTCACGCCCCACTCCCAGTCGTCAAAACCAGTCGAAACCGTGATGAGTTGAATCACCTTGCCGCTGAACTTCATGCCCGTTCGAGCGTGTTCGGTCATCAGCCGAATCCGCTCCGGCAAACCGAGCAGGAACCAGTTTTCACCAACCTTGCGCTTTTTGTTCATCGGGTAAAAGCACGTTGAAGGCCACTGGGGAAAGTCGGGCGTGAGCCGTTGATGACGCATTGACGCCTCGCGCTGCTCATAAGCCTTGACCTTCGCCTGGTACGTCGGCCCGTTGGCGTCTTCCCCCTCGGCGATCAATCGCTGGCTGTATTGTTCGAGCGTGGGCACGTACTCGGAAACTTCGCTGAGCGAGACAAACGAATAAGTCGGTTCGAGCGCCGCGCCCAAGGGGCCGGCCATAAGACGCTGATGCACGGCGTCGACCTTGAGTGGATCGGCATCCATGACCATCAGGCCGAAATCAGCCTTGTGCCCGCTCACCACGGACGTTTGCAGCCGGGCCGGGGCGTCACCCCCGGCCGGATCGAGGGCGGCGGTCAAAGCGGCCTTGCCCGACGTGATTTCAGCGGCGGTCAGTTGCTTCAGGCGGTGGCGATCAAAACGGTAATAGAGGTGGCTGCAATGCCAGCCCTCGGTGGGCCGCAGTGAAACTTCCGCCGCTTCGGTTTGCTGGGAATGGGGGGCGTAACTCATCGCGAATAGCTCAGGCTCCAAAGTATGCGTTGGCAATCCGCCATGATAGCAGACAGCCGCCTTGGTAGGCAGGGCGTGCCGCATGCGCCGTTTGCGCCAATCGTGACACTCGTGCCGATTCCGCCGCCCGAACCCCGCATACATTCCTCCCAGATTGTCACCCCACCCGCTTTGTGCAGAAGGCCCGGCGGGCGCGTCGATAGTCTCTTTGTTCCACGCCACCACCACACGTTCCGCCGGGCAAACTTTCGCGCGATGAGCAAAGTACGACGACGTTCCAACCCTGCCGTGCAATCTCCCCTGGAAACCTATCTGCGGGAGATCAACGAAACCTCATTGCTCTCCGCCCATGACGAGCAAAACCTGGCCGTGGCCATCGGCCAGGGCGACATTCAGGCCCGCGACCGCATGGTGCGCGCCAATCTGCGGCTGGTCGTCAACATCGCCCGCGGCTACACCGGCAAGGGCCTGGGCCTGCAAGACCTGATCGAAGAAGGCAACCTCGGCCTGCTGCGCGCGGTCGAAGGGTTCGATCCGGCGATGGGCACGCGCTTCAGCACCTATGCCAGCTATTGGATCAAACAATCCATCAAGCGGGCGTTGATCAACACGGCCAAGACCATTCGCATTCCGGCGTATATGGTGGAACTGCTGAGCAAATGGCGCCGCGCCAGCACACGCCTGACCGAAGAACTGGGCCGCACGCCCACGCCCGAAGAGGTGGCGCGCGTGCTGGGCCTGCCGCGCAAAAAGTTGCCGATCATCAAAAAAGCCATCCGCATCTACAACTCCACGCCGCAAACCGACCAGGCCGAGGCCGGCTGGTCGCTGGGCGAGATGATTATGGACGAACGGGCCAAAAGCCCCGAAGACGAGATGCTCGACGGCGACAACGTGACGCAGGTCATGCGCTTGTTGAAAACGATGGACCAGCGCGAGGCGACGATCTTGCGCATGCGTTTCGGCCTGGAAGACTACGAGCCGCGCACGCTGAAGGAAATCGGCGAAGCGCTCGGCCTGACGCGCGAACGCGTGCGGCAAATTGAGACCGAAGCGCTGGCCAAGTTGGCCGCGGCGCTGGATGGCGAGCCGAAGGATGCGTGAAGCTGGCAACGAGCAACTGTCTGCTTTGAAACCCTTGAAATGCGTGAACTTGAACTGGAGGATGGGCCTCCTGGCCCGTCACGTTCGCTTGGTGACGGGCTGGCCTGCGCAAACTGCCCCGCTTTGATACGATAACGAGTTCAAATTCCATACCGGATTTGTTCCGTACCGCCACCGCCGGGCTTGTCCCGGTGGAGCGCTGACTGACTGGCTAGAACGAGCGCCCCCAACCGATTCGTTCCGTTTTCGCGTTGCATCCGCCGCCTTCGGCGGCGGATGCAACGCGAAAACGGGGTCGCGTTCGGCACCGTACATCTAGCCAGTCAGTCAGCGCTCGACGGGGGCAAGCCCCGATCGTGGCGGAATAAATCTAGTATCAAGCAAGTCTCGCCACAACAACCGATTTTGCGCAGGCCAGGCCCATCCTCCCAGAGCATGCGCAAACGCCTCATTCGTGACCGCGTGAGATATAGTGCCCACTGGGCGTGCGGCGTTTTCCGACAGTTCACTGCTAACGCCGGGCGTCCTTCGGCGCTAGACAGCGTTTTGATCGTGCGTGCGCCAGCGGCGTCCTCCGCGCAAAGAACCACGATCGTGACGGTATTGCCCGTCAACGCGGCATTGAGATCGGCTTCCGTGAATTCCAGCCGGACGCCATCGTCCAGGATGTCTGAAAGCCCTTCAGGTAAACTCCAGGCCGTGCGGATCTCGACATCGATTCGTTCGTTCTCGTGGCCTTTCAAGCCGGTGAGGAAAAAGCCCGACACCGCGCCGCAGTCAACTAGAACGCCCGTCGGCAAAGGCCCCGATGTGCGTTCCGAACCTAAAACGATTATCAGTCCGTCGGGGCCGTGAAGATGAAAAGACAAACCATTCACGCCGGGTTCGATCGAGACCTGGGTTTCGTTCGTCATCGTAGTTTCGGCGTTGGCGTTGTTTTGAACTCCCGTTGCCAAGCGTTCTTCCAGGCTCTTCAAGCGGTCGGTAAGCGCCGAAGCCAACCATTTCAATTCGCGCACCTCTTTCTCAATGGGCTTCTCTGGTTCGGCCGGGGCGAACGGCGGCCCGGCGGTGGTGACTGGGTAAGTCGGCGCGGCAAACGGCTCAGGTTCGGCGAGCGCCGGCGGAGTTGCCAACGCGTGAAGACGTCGCTCAACCCACTGTGAAAGCCCGACGGTCCAGAGGGCGTCGAGGGCGTCGGCCGCATTTTGCGCGGGAGTGTCGCGCTCGCCGCCAAGAAAGGCGCACGCGCATCGCGCGAAGATATTCGCTTGAGAGGCATCAAGCACCTCAAGACGTTCGAGCAAGTCGGCGATGGCTTGGATATCGGCGGAATTGAGCTGGCGCGCGGCGGCGGCCGCTTGCAACAGGCACTGGCTGACAAATCCGCGCCCGCCGAGCAGTTCGCCACAATCATCGCGAAACTCTTCCGGCGACAATCGCCTCAACCCGCGGCCCGCTGAATACTCCGCGAACGAATTCGATCCGGCGGCGCGAAACATCTCGGCGGCCGCCAGGGCGGAAATCGGCCCTCGCCCCTTGGCAATCTGGCGCCACAGCCGGGCGATCCCCGCATCGCGCCAGTCGTCGGTCAGCATGAGCATACCGTCGCGCCAAACGGCTTGCGTCCAACCATCGCTCGGAAAGAGCCAATCGCCCGCGCTAATGCCCCAGGCGCGCGCGACGCCGCCGGCCTGCGCGACCAGTTCCGGGAACGAATTGAAATGAAAATGGTAGTGTGGGAGAGGAACGGCGAAATGATCCTCCGCCGGGTGACCGACTTGAGCGGCCAACTCATCGAACGGCCGCAGCAGGCCGCCGCTGACGAGTTTGCCGATGGCCGCGTGAGCGCGTTTCGATTCGGCGTCGAAGTGCCCGAGTTCGCGGCAGAGGAATTCACTCACGCAACTGCAATGTCAATCCACCGGCTTTCGCTCCTCCGCTGAAATGAAATAGCCGTGCTCCAAGAAATTGAGCGTGTAGCGCCGCACGTCGGCATTGAGCATCGTGAATTGATGGATGACCGGAACGAGCACGAAATCGCGAGCGCCGGCCAGGCGCGTGGTGGAAACCGGCAGCAAATCATCGTTATCGCCTTTCATCAGCGGGTTGTAGCCGCGCTCGCGGCCGCGTCCGCCGGCGATGATGCCGAATTCGCAGTTCGGAATGGCCAGGTGCTTTTCGGCCTCCGCCCAACCGGCGCCCAACTCGCCGGCCGAACTGCCCATGAGCAGCCCGACAAGCTCGTGATCTTTGAGCAGCAACGCCGCGCTCGCGCCGTGATTGGGAGGAGCCAACATCACGAAGCGCTTGATTCTGGGATCGGGCCGGCGTCCGCGCGCTTCGTCGGTCATGTCGGCCAGATAATGCCGCACAACGAGGTTGCCCATGCTGTGCGCCACAAAGTTGATTTCCTCAATGCCGTCGAGATGTTCGATCACTTTCGCCAGGCAGCGGGCGTGCTCGGCAAGTTCGCCGCGCGTACTTGGATAAGCGAGATTGAAAACCTCAAAACCGCCCTTCTCGCGCAAATCATCGGCCAGCGGAGTCATCTTTTTCCGCCAACTCGCCAGGCCATGCAAGATGACGACCGCCCGGCCTTGCATCGGCGGCAGCTTGCGCTCGCGTTTGATGTCAGCGAGCTTTTGCCGGCAGTGCTCGAAGGAACCATGCGCATGGCGGCGGTTCTCACCGTCGAGCAGGCGATAATGCCCCAGCAGCACGTTCCGCTGAATTCGCCAATCGTGAAAGCACAGTTCGTCGGCCCAGAGCTGAACTCCGCCCGCGGTCTGCGCGTGCCACGTTGACGGCGGGCCGTGGAGCACCTGCCCGGCCTCAGGCGGCACGCCTTCGGCCGCTTGTTCACCGTTCGGTTCTGGTTTGGCCGGCGCCGGCTTGGCCAGGTTCGTTTGCGGCCAATGGCTGCAACCCAGCGCAAGCAAAAGCCAAACAAGACGGCGGGTGGCGGCCATGCGCGCGAGTGTATACGGTAATCGACGTTATGGGCAACGTCAGTTTTTCGGACACCGATGGTTTGGGTGTGGGTTTCTCATGGTCGCTCATCAGGGATGTCCGGCACACGGCCAAGAGCCACTTCTACGAAGTGCCCGGCGTCCTGTAGAATCATCCCGGCAGAACGCTGCCTGTTGGAAACCATAAGTGCCGAATGAAGAAGCGAGAGCGAAAAGTGCGGGACGAGCGTGAAGAAATCGAGCAGTCGCTCCACGCCTTGACGATGGAACATCTAGCGAAACTCGCCGAGTATGTTCCGGGGCCAATCAAGAAGAGGGGAACTCGCGACGACCTGCTCGCGGCGTACCAACAAGACCCTGTGTTCAGCATCTTCGGGCTTGACTCCGAAGAATACCTTGGCGCTACCCTCGCCGGCGGCACGGTCACCAGCATTCATCGGAAGATCGGCGATATTTATGAAGCCTGCGTCAAGACAATCTTGATGAAGGCGTTGAACCAATCGCCGGCCGAAGTGACCTACAGCACGGTCATCCGTAGCGGAGACGGCGAGGAAACTCGCAGCGCCGATGCTTACCTGCAGTTCGATCGACTCGACCCGGTATCGCGAAAACGCGTCTCAGATTACTGTTACGCCGAAGTTGCCAAACTCACCACCACGCCGAACATCAAGCTCGTCGGCATGGGCATGGAGGTCCGACACTGCTATCAGACAGGCGACAGCAAGCGAACTCAAGCGGACGAAGCGATGGCGAGGCACCTGCTTCTGAGCGGTATCTTGCCGGTCATGCCATTGTTCTGCAACCAAAGCAACCCCGGCATCATCAGCCGATATAAGAGTGTTTGGGTCGTCAAGCAAGGAATCGATGCCTACGAGGGCGTGAAGGCTTGCTCGGGGTTCGACTTCTTTGACTTCTTGAAACGTAACCGTGACGATTTCCGCAAGCCGGTGATCGAACTTCTGCGAGGCCTGACGAAGTGAAGCAACCAACTTTATTCAATGACGGTCCCACCTTCACCAATCGCACCACGAAATCGGTTACTTTTCAAGGCAAACTTGACTTGCCCATCCACCGATGGTATCGGCTGACTCCCAGTTTCTCGCCCCAACTGGCGAACGACATCGCCGATCACTTCGCCTTGAATTCGGATGACTTCGTGCTCGACCCATTCAGCGGGGTAGGCACGGTCCCGCTTTGCATGAAGTACCGAGGCATCACGGCCTGTTCAGTTGAGCTAAACCCCTACCTTCACTTCGTCGGAACGGTCAAGACCCGTGATTACAAAGACATCGGCGCGGTTGAATCCTACGTAGCCGAGTTCGTCTCGCAATTTCGAGCCGCCCTTGGCAATGTTCCTTTCAGCGCGAAGCCGAATGACTATTTGCGCGAAAACGCCGCTTCGATCCCGCCGATCAACCATCCGAACCGTTGGTGGTCTCCAGGCAATCTTGCTCAACTCGTGTGCTTACGGAAGCTGATGGCGTCGCTTGATGCTCAAAGTCGAGAGAATGACCTCCTGAAAATGGCCGTCCTCGGCATTCTTATTCCGGTCAGCAATGCCAAGCACAACCATGTGTCGCTGACATTCGCCAAGAGCCCTCTGCCCACGGTGAATGTGGCAGACATTCTCCAACGGCAGTCGCAAAACATCATTGAAGACCTTCGGGCGGTCGCGAACCTCGCACCCTCGCAAGTGACGATCTTTCGAGGAAATAGTAAGGAACTGTCCAAGGTGCTTCCAAGCGCCCCTAAAGTCAGCGCCGTCATCACATCGCCGCCTTATCCAAACCGGTTCAGCTACGCCCGTGAAACCCGACCGCACATGTTCTTTTTTGACTTCATTAAGAGCGCTCGGGCGGTCGGACAACTTGAAACCGATGCCATTGGCGGAACTTGGGGAAAGGCCACATCCGTGCTGGCGCGCGGGATCGCCCCTAAGAATGAGTTCGTCAAGCAGTTACTTGATCCATATTTGCACGGCATTCACTCGAATGGAAGCCTCATGGCGAACTACGTCGTCAAGTATTTCAACAACATATACGATCACGCGGGGCAGATCGCCGAGGTGTGTGCCCCCAAGGCTCGCCTGGCTTATGTCATTGGCAACAGCAAATTCTATGATCATCCGTTGCCGAGCGATGAAATCCTGGCGTCCATCTTCGACCACTTCGGGTTTAGGCTCGAAGGGATCGAACGCATGAGAAAACGCCAGAGCAAGTCAGGGCTATATGAAGCTGTGGTTTTCATGCGAGGCGGCTAATCTGGCCCATTGCCGACCCACGACCAGGAAAAGCAAATGACCTCGTAATCGGCCGGCATCGTCGCGTCAATGCGGCAGAGATCGTGCTCGAATTTAGCGGTGTAGGCATCAACACGCTTCGCAATGTCAAGTGTCAGTCGCTGCTTGCCGGGATTGAACTCGAAGTGGCAAGCAACAAGGCATGACGGCCAAACGGCGCCAGAAATAACACCTCTTGACAACTGTTCGTATGATTACATATACTGACAATCATGTAACGATACGTTTATTGTCAGGAGAAACACACATGCGATACGATACACACGATGACATTGAAGCCGACGACACGGTCATTCCCAGCGGTGTCTTGAAACTCGATGAAATCCAGGCCGATGCGAACACGGCCTGGCTCTGGGCCGATACGATTCCCGTCGGTCACGTGACCATCGTGACGGGCGAAGCCTGCGCCGGCAAAAGCCTGCTGGCCGCCGAAATCGCGGCCCGCGCGACAACCGGCGACGGCCCGCGGCCCGCCGGCGCGGTGCTCATCGCCCACTCCAACGCCCAGGAAAACTCGCTGCTCAAAGGCCGCCTGCTCGCCGCCGGCGCCGATCCCGCGCACGTGGCCGTCGTCAATTGCGATGTCTTCGCCGGCGGCAAAGAACCGGCGACGACCGAGGAGCGGCTTGTCGTGCTGGAGGGCGCGCTGGTGCAAAGCCGCGGCGCGTCGCTGCTGGTCATCGACCATTTGGCCGGCTGGCTGGGCAAAGCGCGGTTGCGGCCCGATGAGGCGCACGAGGTGTTTCAACGACTGGCGGAAATGGCCGCGCGATACGGCGTGGCCGTGGCCGTCTTGTGGCGGCTGGAAAAAGGAGGCCGCGCCGCGCAGACCCGCGCGCTCGACGCGCTTGCGACCGCGGCGCCGGTCGTGTGGCTGCTGACCAACGATCCCTACCGCCGGCAAGGCCGTCTGGCCGTGTGCGTGCAGAACCGCTTGGGCCCGCCGCCTGAAAACATGGCGTTCGGCCTCGACGGCAATCGTCTGGCCCGGCGGGATGCGATCGGGCGAACTTCCGTCGACGACGCTTGCGGGGCGCGCACCGCCGATCACTCCGAGCGGCGGCAGGCGGCGCGCTGGCTTTTGGAACTGCTCGCGAGGGGAGCGATCGAGGCGCAACAACTTTGGGCCGAAGCCCGGCAATGCGGACTGGCCGAGCGGACGGTGCGCCGCGCCGCGGCCGAACTTGACCTTCACCCGGTCAAAGACGGCATTCGCAACGTGTGGCTTTGGGGCGTTGACTTAACGGGCGGCCCCAGCGCGGCGGCAGCGGCGCCCGCCATGCCGGCCGACCCGGCCGCGCAAAACTTGGCAGCCTTGCCCTTGGCTGGCAGTCTTACCGACGCGACGGTGGTGCGAGTGGAGTTGCGGCCTGAATTGCCGCCAAGCGAAAGCAGGTCTGTTGTCAGTGGCGCGGCGGTCGCGGCCATTGATCAACAAAACTTGGCAGCCTTGCCCCCGGCTGACAGTCTTACCGGAACCGCCGCGGACGCGCCGCGGCCCGAACGGTCGCCGGCGGTCGAAGCGGAGGCGGGCGCTTCGGAAAACGACGTTGAGGGGCTGCGAATCCCCGCCGCTTTGTCCGGCAAGTCGCGCCGGCACCGACGGCGCCGCGAGCACCGGTTCAACGCACGGCCAAGTTAACCCGAAGCCTTCAGCTCGGCCAAATGCTGCGCCGTGCCCACCAGGCGATCCCAGTTCTCTTCGAGATATTCCGGCGGGCCGCCAATTTGCGCCACCACTTGCGCCACCTGCTCGGTGGGCACCATCTCGATCGCGTTCCAGGGACAAACGGTCAGCTCATAGGGATCGGTCTTCTTACGCGGTATATGCACGCAAACTTCGCAACCGACGCAACGCTCCAGGTCAATCTGGCACCAGCTTTGCAGGTTATGGAAGGCGTCGAATTGTTGCAGCTTGGTGATGCAATCGACCGGACAAACTTCGATGCAGGCTTCGCAGCCCGTGCAGTTGTCGGCGTTGATCACCGCGAGTTCTTTGGGAAGCTTTTTACGCGGCCCTTGTTTGGCCATCTGGGATAGTCCTCAATCGCAGGAAAAATCGGTTCAGCGGAAGCCCGTCGTGCGCGCTTCCAAACATTCAATCATAGGAAGAAATCGGCCGCGGGCCAATCTTGCCAGCGGTATTTTTGCCGCCTGCCGGGCCGCTCATCATCCAACGGGCGATTTCGCACGCTCGTCACACCCCAAAACGGTGGCAAAACCCAAGCGAAGCTGCAATTCAACCGTCTGCCGCCGGTTTCGACCAGGCTTCTCACTATGCCCGCAGCCCCTCGTCGAGCGCCCGCCAATTCTTGCCTACTACCCAAACGAACCGCGCCTTGCCGCCGCTGCGCGACGCCCAAAGTTCGCCAACCTCCTTCTTGTGCAACTCGTCGGGGGCGTTGGCCATTTTGCCCATCTTGTACTCGACCAACACCAGACGACCGTCAAGCAGCTCCACGATAAAGTCTGGAAAGAATTTGCCGGGCGCCAGCGGCAAATGGAACCCGCCTTGCGTCGCGCGCTCGGCGTTGCGAAGCCAACGGGCGACGTTGGGGTGCTGGTCGATCCGCGTGGCGCACTCGCTTTCCTCGCCGTTCATCGCCCCCACCAGCGTGAAGGCGTGTTTGCGAAAATGGTGCCCCTCAAAAAGCTCCGTGGGAGCGTAGTCTTGTTCCGCGACCGAAAACGCGAACTCGCCGGAGGTCAGAATCGACGCCGGCTCTTCCTGGATCAAGAGGTTCATCGCGTCGCGCACCTGCCGCCTCCCGTGATCGGCGACCTTCACCCTTAGCACTTCGGCCAGACTATGCCGACGCCGCACGACAAACGGTAATTGCATGCCGCGACCGCTCACCAGCCCGGCCACCACGCGGCGCAGCCAGGGCTGGCTTTCCGCCAAGGCAAGGCCCTGAAACGATCCGCCGCGGTGCATCTCCGCGTCGAGCCAGCGCGTCAACTCGTGCTCGTCCCAATCGTCGCCCTCGCCGACCAACTCCAACTGCCGCAGCCGCACGTCGCCTTCCTGTCTGGTAACGAGCGCCTCGCCGTCAAGATCGATCGTCGCCGCGGCCCCCACGCGCAGCTCCGAGCTAAACTCCGACTCGTTCAGGCCCGGCTCGCAGCGGTTCAAGTCCCACGAAAAAGTTTCCAATTCTTCCGGCTCCAAGAGCGCTCGCGCGCCGCCGACGGCGACGGTCAACCGCGGCAGTCGAAACGGCTGCGCGTAGTCGTCGAGGTTCTTCGCGGCGATTCCCAGGGGTCGCTCGCGCCGCCAAAAAGCATCGACCGCCGTGCGATCGTGCGCATCGCTGACGGCATTGCGCAACGCCTCGATTTCCACGCGATTCGGCAGGTCGCTCAATACCAGGCGATGGCTGTCGGCATCCCAGCGCGCCCGCCGCGCCAGCGACGGCGGC
>DASVGM010000040.1:0-15388 GCA_036379555.1 Pirellulales bacterium
GCAGCCGGTACAAGGCGGCGAGATCGCACCTGCCCAGCGCGTCGGCGGCGGCGTCGACCGCCCGGCTTAGCGTGTTCCAGGGGGCGGTCGGCCGCTGCGCCCACGATTCCCGTCGAACGTGGAAATGACGCAACGGCTCGCCAAACTCGACGGCGCAGAGGCCGATCAACAATCCGTACGCCGCCAAGGTCGACGCGGCGGGAACGAAAGCGGCAAGCGAGGCGCGGCGGTCGCGCCACTGCGGCCATGCCAGCAGGGCCAACGCGGGCGCTAGCGCCAGGCCTTGCACGCGCGTCAGCGAGGCGAGGAAAGCGGCCGCCGCCGCGCGCCAGAACCAGCCCCGGCGCGCGGCCGCGAACGTGGCCAAAACGAGCGCGAGAAAGAGAGAATCGCTATAAACCGCCACGAGCAGAAAGGCGGCCGGAAACGCCAACAGCGCGGCCGGCGGCGCCACGCGATCGGCGGCGTCCGCGCCGGATGCACCATGAATCGGCAGCAGTCTGTAGGGAACGCACTCCGTGGCGTTCCGATGTCCATCGTCAGATGCGTAGTGCGCCAGCAGCAGCAACACCGCCAGCAAGCTCAACCGCGAGACCCAAAGCCCCGCGATGAAGTAATCGATGCCAAAGACATCGCCAACGCACCGCATGGCCAGCGGGTAGAGCGGTAAGAAGGCCACCGCTTGACGACTGCCGGGGCCGGTGTCCGCATAACCGCGTTCAGCGACCCCGCGAAAATAGAACGAGTCCCAACGGGCCAGCGCCGGCGCGCCGGCAATCAAGGCGCGTGTGTCGTCACTCACCGGCAGCGACGGATCGCGCGCCGCCGCGCCGGCGATGAATTCGACGACCATCACGTAGGCGGCCCAGGCCAGCACGATCATCGCTCGCTGGCCGGTCAATGCTGTGACGATCGAGTTCTGAATCTGATTTGCGCGACCCATTTTTTCTCCGCGTTCGGTCTCCGAGGGTGGTGATGAATTATACTGCCCCTAACCGAAAATGAGGCTGGCGTACCGCGACGCCGTTCTCTGTAGGGAACGCCCTCTGTGGCGTTCCGCGAAGCGGAATCGGCGTCGTTTCGCAGGGCACGGAACGCCACGGAGGGCGTTCCCTACAGACCGTTTTCTTAGACGCTCGTAGGCTTAGTTTAGGCTCTGCTTTTCCCGGATGATTCGCCGGTGCCGGCGAAAGCGCCGACACTCCGGTGATGTGTCCGCTTACGGCGCCCTGTTTGGCGCCGAGCGGCGCGCCGACCTTTTTAGAAAGACCAGCCCCGCGACAAAAACGCCCGCCGCTCCCAAGCCGCCCCAGATGACCAAACGCCGATCGCCGGCCGACTTGCCTTGCTCGTCAAGCAGTTCGTCCGCTTGCGCCTCAAACTTCTTCCAGCGGATACTCACGGGATTCGGCGCCTCGCCTGTTTGCGCGGCGAGGTGCAACAGGCGGACGTCGGCGTTGGAAAACGCCGCTTTGCGCAATTCACGGAAAGCGCCGCCGCCGCCCTCCGCCGCGAAGTAACGCAACTCGCTCCCTACGCGCGCCGCGCGCATCCGCCCCGCCAGCGCTTTTGTCTCCACCACTTCGACCGTGTGCTTGACCGTTCCGTCGGGCTGTGGCGTGGCGCGATGGCAGACGTAAGCTTGCTTGCCATCGGGAAAGTGGACGCGCTGCATGCTCGCTCCCTGGCCGTCGGCGCTGGACAGCGAAATGGTCGCTCCGGCGCCAAAGCCGCTCTTGGGCGTCGGTACTTCGACGATTTCAAAATCGGCCGTGATTTCAAAATCGCCGCGCAGGCCGAACCGCGCCGCGATGCCCGCCGATGGCACGGCGCCGGCGGCGGCCGTTATCTGAATCGTCAGCCCTTGTGGGTCCGGCCTGGTCAGTTCAACGGGATCCAGCGTCTTCCACGTCCCGCGATCAAGCCGGGCGCCGGTGAAATCCGTCGCAAGCTCAGCCGCCACCAGCCGCGATGGGGCCGCACAGGCCGGCAGGATCATTGCCAGCGCGCCCAACAGCGGTCGAAGCGCGCGCGAAGCCGCTGGCAACGCCGTCCGCGGGGAACGCCCTCTCGCAAAATTCATCGCGCGCCTCCGCTCTTCTTCGCGGTCGCCGTCGGTTCGATCCACTCATAAACGTCCACGCTGATGTCTCCCTCGAAGAAATAAAGCCCGCGGAACGACTTGCTCGACCCCACGCGCCGCCACCCGGCGGGCATGGCCGCCCGCTGGCGGAAGCCGGCGCTGTAGCCCGTCGTGTCGAGCGCCCAAACGCGCCGGCCGCGCACTCGCTTGAGATCGGCGGCTTGCCAGCAGTCGTCGTCTCGCAGAATGGGCGCTCCGGTGTAGTGCATCGGCCGCTTGCCGTCCAGGTACAAATGCGGCGCCGAGTCGTTCGCGGCGTAATAGCGCGTCGAAAAGTAGATGCAGGGGTGCAAAACCACGATCGGCTCGCCGGGCCGCCGACCGTCGCGAACATGTTCGACGGCGCCGCGGATGCCCGGCGCCGCGTCCGCGCGCAGAGAATCGCGGTGGCGTGCTAGCGCGGCCGCGCTGTCCACGAGCAACAGCGCCAGCAGAAGGCCTCGTTCCAGCCGCGGCAGCCCCGCCGCGACGCGCGCGGCGGCGCACAGCAAGAACAGATAGGCGAGGAGGAAGTGCCGGCCAACGATGACCGAGACCGAGACGAGCGAAACGAGCGTCGCCAGCGCCACGGGGCAAACGACCATGCACGCCACCAACCAACGGCCTTCGCCGCCGCGCCAGATGAAAACGGCCAGCGTGGCCACGACGCCGGCCGCCGCCGCGAAAGCCTCGGCGTGGGCGCCGGCGATCGCGCGGTTGGCGGGGGCGATCAGCGCGAGCCACGCCTCGGGCACCGACCAGGGATCGACCGCCGGAATCCAATAATCGGCCTGCACGCGCGACTTCTGCGCCTGCAGCACCGGCAGCCAGGGCGCGTACATGACGGCGACGCAGGCGACGGCGACGGCGACGCCCCGAAATCGCTTGTCGGCGAACATCTCGAACCAACCGCAGGGCTGGTGCGCGAAGCGGCAGATCAAATAAGCCCACTGGGCGGCGACGGAAAACAACCCGTAGTTATGCGTATAGAGCAGCGCTGCGGCCGACAGGGCGTAAGCCGTCCACCAGGCCGCCGCGCGCCGCGGCGACTTCAGCGCGCGCACCAGCGCCCAGGTGCTGAAACCCAAGAGCGCGGTCGCCAGCGTGTACATTCTCGCCTCATACGACCAATGCACATGCGCCGGGCTCAACGCGATCAACAGCGCCGCGACCAAGCCCGTCCGTTCCGCCATCGGGCGCTCCTCGTCCGGAGGCGTGTCCGCTGAAAACACGTCCCTGCACAGCAAATAAAACACGACCATCGTGGCCGCGGCGAGAGCCACTGAGAGCGATCGCATGACCACCGGCGAGGCGCCGAAGCAGCATGTCCAGCAACGAAGCACGAGGTAGTAGAATGGCGGATGCACGTCGCGCCCCGTTCGCTCCACCATCTCGGACCACGAGAACTGCGTCACCAGTGTCCACGAAAACGCTTCGTCGAACCACACCGGCCGATCGGCGAGATGGAAAGCGCGCAGACAAACGCCCGCGGCGGTTATCGCGAATAGAAGCACTCGCGCAAATCGTCGCCGCCGGGTCATTTGACCGATACCTCTAGCGGACGTGCATGGCGCCCCGCCGATCGGCACTGGCCGAGTCTCGCCAAGCGCGACATCTGACGACGGATCCTGATCAAGCTTTTGAACATTTGAAACGAATCGCGGGCGATTCGCACCTTGCTACCGGGAACGTCGCGCCACGCAACCGGCACCTCGACGATACGGTACCCCTCCAAAGATGCGCGCACGAGCAATTCAACGTCAAATGCGAAACCGGCCTCACGCAACTCTGAGAAAAGCAAGGAACCCACACTCGAATGAAACATCTTAAAACCACATTGAGTGTCGACGATCGGCAGACCGGTCGCCAAATGCGACCAAGCGGCAAAAATGCGCGCGGCGATCCGTCGCGTGACGGTGCTTTCAAGCCGCGCTCGCGCGGCACGACAACCGATTGCGACCTGAGCGCCGGCGTCAATCGCGCGTCGGAGCCGACCTTCTTCGTTTATCGGGGTCGCCCCATCAGCATCAGCAAATAGCCAATACGTTCCCCGTGCCACTTGCATTCCGGATCGAACCGCCGCTCCCTTTCCAAGGTTTCCAATGTGGCGGACAAAAGACAGCTCCGACCATCGCGCCGTTTCGTCTTCGAGAAAAGCAAGGGTTCCATCCGAACTGCCGTCGTCAACCGCAATGACCTCGTATGGGCTGGCGAATGAGTAGTCCAGATACGCGCGAACAGAGGCCAGGAACGCCGGAAGGCGCTGTCGCTCATTGAACGCAGGAACAATAACGGAAAGGAGCGGTCGTTCTAATTCCATCGATAAACTCCGACATTTGCACAAGCGTACGGCTCTATCGCGCCAAACGCCGCCATAACATGACCATTGCAATCAGTGCGAGCACCACGACGTTGACGACAATCACGGGATAAAACCACGCAGCCCGCCCTTTGGACGGCGAGGGCGGCGGCAACGGGGGTTCCTCGACATGTCCAACAATGATTGGTTTTCCGAGCCGCACGTCAGTGACTAAGGTCCATGGATCAACTCCGAGTCCTTTCGCCGTGAATAGTCCGTTTGGGATATCCTCGTTCACCGATTCCCAATCGAACGACAACTCGTCCGTGCGGCTTTGGCGATGCAAAACAAACGCGGTCGGAACCCACACTGCCGAAACCTGAACCCATGACACCTCGGCAATAAGATGCGGCGCGGGCCACTCCGCAGCGCCGGCGGCCTGGATCGCGCGTTCCTCGTGCTCGGAGCGAATAATTGTATACCCGTGCGCGGTGTCGATCCATCGCCGCACCCTCCATTCGGCATCGTCGCCGCGGTCGCCCCATGTTAGCCGGACGATGCCGTCCGCCTCACGCGCAACTTGCTGAATCGGCCGCTCGGACCACGATCGCCACAATTCATCAAAACTGTGCGGCTGCGACGAGTGAATTGTTGTAATCAGCCCAAGCTGCCGGACGTCGAACGGGAGCGCCTGCGATTCGTCCGCCGATCGCTTTCCGGGAGGCGAGACAACGACGCCCATTCCCAACGAGGTCCATGTCATACTTTGCGACGGCGCGCCAATGTACCTGACCTCGAATTTGGCGACTTGCTCCTTCGACGGCGAGTCTTTTGGCCCAGGCGCCCCAGGCAGCCAACGAACCGGGCAAACACGGTCAAATCGCAGCATCCCAGCCGAGTCGTCGAATGCGCAGAAGATCGTGACCTCTCCGTTTAGATCGTCCACGTTCGCTTCACCGCCCGACTTCGTCCGACCGGCAGCGCGGTAGATGCCGGAGTGAAGGCGCTCGCGTCCGTCCTTTACGCCAAGCCACACCTGATTCGCCTCGCTAGCGGCGCGCGCGGCCCCGAGTGTCGATGCGACAACAAGTATTAACGGCAGATGCATCGTGAAGTACCTCCTAAGCGACGTTTTGCACGGTTAGCGGCTGTTTCTGGTGAAAAGCCGAAAAGAGGAGCCGTTCTCCGCAAGCGCCAACGCGAATGGATGATCCGTCGAAGGTTGCACGCTTGCGCTTCCGCCGAAGCAGTTGCCACCAGACGGGCTCGCCATATAGATGTATGCGCCCTGCCCGGTTTGCGTGGTGCCATCGTCGCACCAGTAGATATTTGGGTTTACCGCGTCGACGTTGCACCCGCTGCAGTTTTTCGTGTAATTACAATAGGTACCTGTATAACCGCAGTTTAACGCGCCGTTCGCTGGTGTGGAACAATAGGTGAAGTATGCTTGGCCGATGTGCGCGCCGGCTGCAGTTGTTCCGGATGGGCACGTTCGCATGTTTGGACCGCCTTTACATTGAGTCGTCGAGCACAATGTGCCGGCCAGTGCGTTCGCGGGGCAGGTAGTTGGCGCTACCGGCGGGTTGTCGTAGCAGATCCCATACTGACCGCCAAGCACCGCGCGGTCTTCTCCGTGCTCAAGCGCCAATGCGCTTCTCGGGGCGACTTCCCATCTGCAAGCCAGCGCGCTCGCAGCAGCGACGATCGAAAGAACCAGGGCCATCGGTAGTAGCTTTCTCATTTCATTCCTCTAACAAGGTTTCTAGTCAGTAACGGTGGTAACAGGCGGCTCACAGCACGGACAATGCAAGCGATGGCGATTACCGCTGACGCGAACGTTGCGCCAATCGCCGGAATCCGGTAAAACGAGCGCTGAAAACGCTCGATACATGGCTCCAATTCACTTATTTCCTCAGCGTTCGTGAGCAGCGCGGCGCAAGAACTCTGCCGCCAAAACTCCGAGCTTGCTCCGCTTTGAACTCCAGGTAGGCCGGTCCAAATATCACAGACCGAGCTTGTCGACGATGGCAGCCATACCACGAAATGGCCCAACGTAGACGCCGCGCGAGGCTGCAGGTGGACTACGACGGGGTGCTGCCATCGGAGCGTTGCCCCGTCCGGCACATGTATGGCTCTGGTACGCACCCCACGCTTTTCAAGCATGCGCGCGATATCATCGAGGCTGCAACCTGCCTCGATATTGGGCCATTGCGACTCATGGACAAGCTCGACCAGATCGGTCGAAACCCCATACTGAGAGAGGACAAATGCGGCACAGCGAGGGCCACAGACGAGATCGCCTATGTCAATGCCAGGGAGATTGTGGTGTGCGTCCGCAACGCAGAGCGCCGCCACAGACAATATTGCCAACACCGCGCCCATCAAGGTGGAGAAACGCGGGTTTCGGGATGCGTGAGTCATCGCAAATCAATCCTCCTGCCCGGAAGCGGTCCACGCCTCGGTTCCGGCTGTCGCGGAAATAGGAAGCACAAGCGCCGGCAGTGATGTCCCTGGGAAAGCGATCGTGGCCTCACCTGAGACTTGCGAGGTGTCGTCATGCGCCTTGAGCGTCGCGGTAATATCCCAATAACGACCGCGCCGATGCATTCTCGTGATCGAGAACGTGTCGCCGAGGTTATGCTTCACGAGAATCGCATCCGCGTTTCGCGGTGAGAGTTCTTCCAGATTGAACCGCAAGACGATGCTTCGATGCGATCGTTTGCCGACTTCGACTTCGCCAAAAAAGAATTGCCCAGGAATGGCCGCAACTGGCGACGAGACGTGCGTCTGCACCCGCAGACTGGCCGTACTTTCGCGGTCAATTGCAGCATTGCACGCATGAAGCGCGACCGGAACGGTGTGGTAGCCGAAACCCGCACGCTTCAAATCCGCAGTCACCATCGCGCGCCAAACTTCCCTTGGGCTGGGCGGCGCATCTTGCAAGGGAGTGGACGCGGTGTAAGTCTTCGTGCATCTGACGTTCACCCAGTCGGCCGACGGAACAGCGGCGACACTGGACCATTCAAAGTCGCTGAAATTATGTATCTCAAAAGTTCCGGTGATGCTGCTCGAGGGACCGCCGTTTAATGTCACCTCTGGAGGAAAACAGGACATCTCATCACGCACGGTGGCCCGCACTTCGAGGACAATAACCGGAGCGTCGGCCTCGGCAAATGAGATCGTCAACGCGCGGCTGTCATTGGCCGACGCCATCGGCGCGGTGTATTCAACGTCCGCCGATTCCTCATGTTGGGGACTAATGCTTTCCGATGAAACGCGCGCGACAAGGCAGTTGCATGTGCGCGATATGTCCCGAATAGTATACTTAAATGTACGCTCATTTCGGACCAGAAAACGGTGCGCCACACGCTCCCCAGGTCGTAAAAGTCCGAAATCATGCCTGTGAGTGATAATACGGCGGACATTGCGCTCAGGCGAGGCGACGGCGCTACCGCTAGCCTCACTAGAAACACCGTTAAGCGGCGCAGCTACTCGGTTCTGAATTGTCGGCTCATCCTGCGTACTTGGTCGGCATCCGATAACTACCGCGATTGTAAGTGCGATGGCCAGCAGGGCGCCAATTATGCATTGCCGAGCAGTGGCAGTCCCGAAATCATGGCTTGCCAAGGACAAACGCCGCGCGTTCATTTCGGAATCCCTCCGCCGCAATTGCGCATGGTCGCCGATCGGGGTGCTACGAATAGAATGTCGCAACAACCGTCAGCCAAAAAGTGGCCATGCGCCGGAGAGCCGGAGAGCCGGAGAGCCGGAGAGCCGGAGAGCCGGAGAGCCGGAGAGCCGGAGAATTGTCACTGACCAACACCACATATCGCAGTCTCCCACGATCGGCCGTCTGGCGGCTTTCGGCGTGCGACGCCGATGTCGTTAGGCGGTCGGTCAACCTTGTTCGGCAGGCTCCGGCCCGCGGCGAATTGCCGCGAAAAGCCCGAAGCCACCAGAACGCCCGTTAGCATAAGCAAGCGACAACTCGCTTGTCAACAGGCTGGCCAAAAAAATTTTCCGCACGCGAAAACACCGCTCGGCCGGCAGCGAAATTACTTGGTTGCAACTCGCCTCCCGACAGCACGCAGCCTGCTCATTTAGCATTGCATTCTCATGTTTCCATCCGTGCCCATCCGCGTCATCCGTGGTTCAAATGCTTCACCTCCCTTGCGAACGGATCCGCACTTCCAACGTCGTTCCTTTGATTAGTGATTCCTACGGCAAATCGCTCCGTTCAACGCGCCGACCCTGGCGGGCCGCGCTGCGTTGCGGCATAATGCGTGTGTCGCGCCCTCGCTCTCTGTTTTCTCGCCGGCGACAAGCCGCGCCGCTGAACGATGTTGCATCACCAAAAAATCGTCGTTGTACTGCCGGCCTACAAGGCCGCGCGAACGCTCAAACAGACCTACGCGGAAATTCCGCTCGACATTGTCGATGAACTGGTGCTGGTCGACGACGCCGGCGGCGACGACACCTGCGAGTTGGCCCGAGCGCTGGGCATGCATGTGTTCGCGCATCCGAAAAACCTGGGCTACGGCGCCAACCAAAAAACGTGCTACCGCGAAGCGCTCGCCCTGGGCGCCGATATCGTGGTCATGCTGCACCCTGATTACCAGTACGATCCGCGGCTGATCTCCGCGATGGCGGGCATGGTGGCCTCGGGCGTCTACGACGTGGTGTTGGGCTCGCGCATCCTGGGCGGCGGCGCCTTGCGCGGGGGCATGCCGCGGTACAAGTATTTTTTCAACCGCCTCTTGACGGCTTTTCAGAATCTTCTCACGGGCGCGAAGTTGTCCGAATATCACACCGGCTATCGCGCCTTTTCGCGGCGCGTGCTGACCACGCTGCCCCTGTTGGCGAACTCCGACGACTTTTTGTTCGACAACCAAATGCTGACGCAAGCCATCGCGTGCGGCTTTCGCCTGGGCGAGGTCAGTTGCCCGACCAGGTATTTCGCGGAGGCCAGTTCGATCAGCTTTCGCCGCTCGGTGACCTACGGGCTGGGCGTGCTGCGCACCAGCATCGCCTATCGCCTGTGGAAATGGGGCTTGCCGAGCCGGCTTTTCGCCGCCGACGCGATGGCGCGGCTGCGCGACGACGAAACGCCTCCCCTTCAGGCGGTGCAAGAAGTAGTGCTCAATCCCGCGCGTGAACGAGGAGCGCCGCGCAATCCGGACGAAGCCGACCACGGTGCGACCGCCGTATCAAGACCGTCCCTGCCAAGATAGCATGCGCGTCCTCGTGGAGTGCGAAAAAAGCTCAGAGCGGATCTGTAAGCCGGGTTCTGTCTCTCGCCGCGAGCGGCAAGCGGCGGCCATTTCTCTAGCGACGCGATTGCTCGCGCCGTCGAGCGGCCTACCCGGAAGTCGTAACGGGCCGGACCAACCCGCACGCCGCCGGTTTGCCAGCGGCCATTGACACCGCCAAGGCGGAACTGCATCGCGCCGAGCGCCGCGTGGAAGCGGCGCAGGCGCGTCTCGATCGCCTGAAACGCCCGGCCGCCAACGCACCGACCGCTGTCCCCAAGCCGCCCGACGCCAAGTTGGAAGCGAGAGACGAGCAAGCCGATTAATGGGGCGGCGCCCAGAATGTCTCACGTTCCATTGCGGTTGGCCGTTCGTAAACAAGCGGCGAAGGACGGAAGGAAGGTCGCTGCGCGACGACGGAAAGCGGCGATGAATCGCACGCACTCCAAGGTGTGCTGGGCCACGCGCCCTCACGCAGGAATAGCAAAAACCGCCGGCAGCGGCTGGGATGGCGGTGGGCGACGAGCTAGAATAGCTGCATTTCCACATGGCGGTTACAGAAAGCGTGATGGCGACGATTCTGTGTTATTTGTGGCCGTGTGAAGCCTATTCAACATGAAAGCTTTCGGGTGCGTTTGTTCGACTTGACTTTGCCGACGCCGGAGGAAAACTTGGCGCTCGACGATGCCTTACTCGATGAGGCCGAAGCGGCCGGCGCGCCGCGCGAAACATTGCGACTTTGGGAGCCGCCCGCGCCGCTCGTCGTGCTCGGCCGCTCGTCGCAGGTGCAAAGTGAAGTTTGGTACGAGCGGTGCCGCGAAAAAAAAGTGCCCGTCCTGCGGAGATCAAGCGGCGGCGCCGCGATTGTCAGCGGGCCGGGCTGCCTGATGTATTCGCTCGTGCTTAGCCTGCGGACGCGCCCCCGGCTGCGTATGATTGACCAGGCCCACCAATGCGTGTTGGCCGCCCTGGCCGACGCGCTGCGCGAGCGGCGAACCGCCGTCGAGCATTTGGGCACCAGCGACCTGGCGGTCGGCGGCCGCAAGTTCTCCGGCAACAGCTTGCGCGTGCGCCGCGAGCACCTGCTCTATCACGGCACGCTGCTTTACGACTTTCCCCTGCACTTGATCGCCGATTGCTTAAGAACGCCGCCGCGCCAGCCAGAATATCGTGCGGGCCGAGCACATGAGGCGTTTGTCGCCAATCTTTCCCTGCCGGTCGAAACGGTGCGGCAAGCGGTCATGGCCGCCTGGCCAATGGACGAGGAGCCTGGCGACTGGCCGCGTGAGCGCGTTGCCACGCTGGTCGAAGAAAAGTATCGCCGCGAGGATTGGAACCTCGGACGATAAGGCTGTCTTGGTTCACCGGGAACTGGAATTTCGGTGACGGGCGGCGACGTCACGATTTCCGACTGCCGCGCGTTCGGTTGCGGCGGCGCGGGCTTTTCCGCCGATCGCTGCCGCCTGACCATGCGCACTTGCATCGCGCGGGAATGTGCGAACGGGTTTGACGTGCGGCGATTATCGGCCGAATCGTCGCTGTTTGGTTTAATCGCCGGGATGAATTGGCGAAATGGTTTCCGCTTGCGGGAGTGCGCTGATTTGTCGATCAACTCATGCAATGCGTCGCGGAATGGCGAAGCCGGGTTTCAGCTCGAAGCGTGTCGCGGCGCCGCCCTGCTGGCCTGCGTGGCGATGCAAAACAGCCTGAACGAGCCTGGCCAATTCGCGGGCGTTCAATTGGCAGACCATTGCCGCCAAAACACGATCGGTTATTCGTTGTTGGCGGATATTCAAGGCTTGCCCGCGCCGCGCAACATGGCCGTCAAAGCGGACGCCACCAGCGGCGAGAACGTCATTCGCTACAACGTCGTCGGCGATCCGCAGCGCCCGGAAACCGCCAAAAAACCAGTCCCGCCATTGACGTCGGGGAAAGCGCCGCCTACGTTGGCGACAACGTGCCAAGGTGACGCTCCGAATGGCATGGGACGGCGACCGCGGACGCGAGAAAGTACGACGAACGGTGATGAGCAAAGCAATGGCAAACGATGATGATTCACGATACGCGGCGCTTGTGGGCAAGTTTCGGGAACTCGGTTGCAGCGACCCCGATGGTTGGGCGCGATCCGAAATTGACGAGGGAGTACCGCAACTGGCCAGGTTCGTATTTCTGCGGGAGCTTTGGAATCTCGTGATAACGCACGAGACATCCCGCAAGCTGAATGAATACGCCGGTTCGAATGACGATGGGCGTGGCGGCGCACTAAGAAGGCTTAAAGAGTGCGGTATTAATCGCAACGATCTGCTCACGATCGTTCGCGAGGCGCAAATCGATGTAATACATGGAGTTGTATCCTTACTCGATGAGTTGGTAGAAGTGCATCCAGACGTGCAGTGGAGTCTTTACGAAGTCGATGAAGAGTTCCGACCGATGCGAGTCATTGACGGACTTCACGAATCAATTGACGACGAAGATGTAATGTCGAAACCGTAGGATTGTCGTAAGGACGGGACGGCAAATCGGCCGCCGATGGTCGCAGCTCGCTCAACCACCGCGACACGACGCGCGGCGATCGTGTCGATCGCGATTGAAGACCAAGTGTTATTGATGGTCATCCTGACGCGCCGCCGAAGCTTTCCGCGGCGCGTTTTTTTGTGGCCTCGTAAGAGCATCGGAGCGTGGTTGCGCTGCTGCAGAAGAGCCGCCTCTTTCAAGACCTGACTCCGCCTGGGACTGATTGCCGGCCGTAAAGGAAGAACGTGGTCATAAGAAGTTAAACAAGTCCAACTCGGCAAAGACGCCGGCATGGTCGGTTATGGGCTTGTCATTGATCGACGGGATTGCCCAAGCGCCTACGTGTGGAATGCGGGAAGACTTGAGGCTGGACCGCCCCACACAAATATGATCGATCCTCGGCTCATCGGTGATTGGGTCGTTTCCTGCCGTCAGGCAAACAAGGTCGTGTCGTTGAAACGCATCATTTAGGGCGTTTTCACCTTTCTTGGAACCATAATACGCTCTATGAGGAAGCGATTGATTGAAGTCGCCTGCGAGAACGAAGTCGCACGTATCCGGTCGTCCACGAATAGCGCCACATTCTTCCGCCTGGCAAGCGAGTGCCGCGCCAAACCCAACATCGCCCGGCCAAAGTGTGTCACTACGCCAAGGAAGGACTGTTCCAACCACCACGATGTCCCGTTGGCCCGGTATTTTGATCCAACCGCAAGCCATCCGGTCTGCCTGGCCGTGAATAACCTGGCCGTTTGCGGCAAGACTCGACTTCCCCCAGATGGAAACCCAGCAGCGGTTGGGCCACCGCTTCAGATCGTTCGCGTCACCCGACTGTGCCACCAACTGATAGTCCGACAGCGGAGGAAGGTCATTCCAGGTTTCGGTCAAAACCCATACGTCGGCATCAATTCTCGCCATCGCCAGCCGGAAGGCGGCGTCGCGTTCAGGCGTGAGTTGTTTAAGGGATTCCAGATTCCAGGTAGCGATTCTCATATCGTCATCGGGCACTTCCAACACCGCCGGTTGTGAGCGGCCGGTTGAATGCGGGAGTGGAGAAGAGAACCAGCAGCCGCATGGGAAAAAGTGCTTCGCGCCGGTCATGCTTCATTGCACCGCGAAAGAAGCGACGTCCAGTTCAACTTTGGCGGCGTCCAACCCCGCCACGCGAACCTGCGACACCGCCAAACGAACGGCGTCTTCCAACGATGCCGCTTCACGATCGAAATGAATCCATGCCACGCCGTCGCATGACGCGGGCGTGCCGTCATCGCAACCCGCCTCATACAAGGCATCGGCTTCTACATCCGTGATCTCGGCCAAACCCTTAAGCACAACGTCAAATTCAAAAATCTTCATTTTGGCATCAACCTTTCCGGCTTAGTGGGTGCATTCATCGACGCGCCGCCTGATATACCGCGCGTGGTTTTCGGGCACGCGCGGCGTGCTGTACACCGAAACGACACAGCCGCCACGGATCTGAGCGGGACAGTACAGCCGCCCCCACAAATGTGCCCGTGCGCTCGCCTTGCGGAGCCGCCAACCATTGCTCAAGGCATAATCGACGGCATCGCGGATGTGCTTGTTCGGGTGATTGTTCATTCAATTTGGCCATGACGTGGCTCACAAATCTATTCGGTCGCAACGCTCCTGACGCTGATTCTCGCGCCATTCACCACCGTTGGAACTGACGATATTACCATAATACTCCTCCTCCCCTGATTCAAGATACACGGTGCGGGTGGCGGCGGGAACCAAACATGACCAAATGCGAAGCGAGTTGAACATCCGCAGTCAGGTGTTAAACTCACTCCTGCTCGCGCTACCCCGGCTGCGCTAGCGGCCTCTTTGAACCAGAGAAAGAGAATGACCGACCACGCAGAGGTTTTCCGCGGCTGCATTCCGGCGTTGATTTGGACAGTTTAGTGCCAGGTTCGCGTTCGGGCTGGAGATATGAAAGCCGGCAAGCCGTTGGGCGGGCATTGTCAACCATCAGCTCATTTGGCTGGCGGCGTGATCGCGCCGGCCGCGATGGCGCCGATACGGCCGGCCAGACGATTGACCGAGCCGCGGCCGTCGGGGTGTACGCGATTGCTCAGGAAGATCACGGTCAGTTCCAACTCAGGATCGATCCATAGCGCCGTGCCCGTAAAGCCGCCGTGCCCAAACGCGCGGTCGGAAAAGTTCTCGCCGCGGTTCGATGAATAGCCGCTGCGCACGTCCCAGCCCAAAGCCCGCACGCCGCGCACGGTCTTGTGCGGTTGGGTCATGGTGGCGATGGTTTGTGGCTTCATCACGCGGCGGCCTTCCCACTCGCCGCCGTTGTGAATCATCTGGGCATAAACGGCCAGTTCTTCGGCGGTGGAGAACAGCCCGGCATGACCGGCCACGCCGCCCAACGCGTAGGCCCGCGGATCATGCACTTCACCTTGCATCCAACGACCCTCGCGCCGCTCGGTCGGCGCCGCGCGGTCGCGCAATGACTGGCCTGGCAAAAAGCCGGTCTCCACCAATCCCAAGGGCTGGAAAATCCTGGCCGCGGAAAAATGCGCCACATCCTCGCCGGCCACGCGCCCGATCAACTCACCGAGAATCATGAAACCAACGTCGGAATAAACAAACGTCTCGCGCGGCTTGGCCAGGGGCTTGAGCGCCAACAGCCGCTGGACCGCTTTTTCGCGACCATCGGCGAAATCTGCCAAGGGGTTGTCGGCGATCAAGCCGCCCTCGTGCGTGAGTAGTTCGCTGACGGTGATCACATCTTTGCCGTTGGCGGCGAACTCCGGCAGATACCGGGCCACCGGTTCATCGAGAACCAATTTGCCATCTTCAACCAAGAGCATGACGCTGGTGGCCGTGGCGATCGGTTTGGTCAGTGAAGCCAGATCGAACACCGTATCGACGGTCATGGGAACTTTCGCCGGTTCCACGGCTCGGTTTCCATAAGCCCGCAGAAACACGGTTTTTCCCTGTCGAGCCACCAGCACCACACAGCCCGGCATTTGCCGCGCGGCCAGCCCATCGGCCACGGCCTGGTCGATGGGTTCCAACGACTTGGCGGACATTCCCGCCGCATCGGGCGGCGCCTGCGGCAACTTCGCCGCCTGCGCGAAGGGAGCGAGGCAAAACAGTAAGGTAAAAATGAAGGTCAATCGTAGCATGTTCGTATCTTTCAGATGGATAACGTGGGGCGGGCCGCCGGCCCGTCTG
>DASVGM010000041.1:0-7722 GCA_036379555.1 Pirellulales bacterium
CAATTGCTCACGACTCACGGGTAGGTCGGGCGGAAGATGCTCGAACAGCTTCAGCATGTCGCCGCCCCAACGGACCACTTCCGCCAAGTTCATGTAGCGCGCCTTGAGTTTCAACGTCGGCGATAAGAGAAACGCCAACGGGGCCTGCACGATCGTCGTCCGCGTCAGCGAGTTGACCGTAAACGATCTTGCCATTCGACTGGGTGACCGGTTCCAGGCTGATGAACTCCAGGTCTTGGTGCGCCAGCGGACCAAACTCGGCTTTCCTCCAGATCGACAGCCGAATGGCGACGATCAACAGGCATTATTACCAGCCGTATCCAGAAGAGGATGACCCGCAGGCAATACTGATGCCTGGCGGGCGGGCAGTTGGCATCATCGGCCGCCGGCCGTGGCGACGGCGGCGGTGAAGCTTTTTAACTTCTCCACCTCGCCTTCCAATTCCTTCACTCGTCGTCGCTGTTGTCGGGCAAGTTCTTTCCAATGGCTGGACAACAGTAATAAAAGTTCGCACATTGGAACAGATCCGGGCCATTTCACAAACACGAATTGTGGAACGAAAAAGCCGACTTTTTAGCAGCCCAGGCATTGCCCACCATGAGCTCGTGGTGGGCAATGCCCACCCTACATGCTCGCAATCCCAAAAAGTCAAAGTTGACGCCACAGTAGAATCGCAGGCACTATCCATGACCGCCCCTAACTCCCCACGCGCCATGTCACACCACTTTACTCGTCGCATTTTTCTGCGTGGCGTTGGCGTCACGATGGCGCTGCCTTGGATGGAATCGCTAGCCGTTTGGGGCGACGAGCCCGCCACGCCGGTCGATCAAAGCGCGGGCAGCGAGGCGCCCATGCGTCTGGCCGTGCTCTTCGCCGGTAATGGTTTCCATAGCAAACAGTGGTGGGCGCGAGGCGCCGGCCGCGAGATGGAACTGGGCCAGGTGCTGGCGCCTGTGGCTGATTTTCGCGAAAAGCTGCTCTTCATCCGCGGGCTTTACAACGCCGAAGCGCTGAAAGGCAACATCCATAGCTCGCAAACCGGCAACTTGCTGTCGGGCGCGCCGCTGGCCTCGGGCGGCGAGATTCGTTCGGGCACCAGCTTTGACCAACTGCTTGCCCAACGCACCGGCGGTTCCACCAAGATTCCCAGCCTGGTTTTGGGCTGTGAAAAATCGAACCCCTCGGTGCATAAGAACTATTCCATGCTCTACAGCTCCCACATCTCGTGGAGCTCGCCGACCACGCCCACACCGCTGGAGCTTTACCCGGCGTTGGCCTTCGACCGGCTGTTCAAGCAAGAATCGCAACAGGGCGATGAGAGCGTGCTCGATGCGGTGCTGGCGGACGCCCGCGATTTTCGCCGCCGCGTGAGCGCCGCCGATCAACGCAAGCTGGATGAGTATCTTGGCTCGGTGCGCGAGGTGGAGCAGCGCATCGAGAAAGCCGGACGACGAGGCGAGTTGCAAGGCTGGCGGCCGGCGTTGGCCGCGCCAGACGTGCCGCGACCGGCGGACGGCATTCCACAAAACATCGCCGACCACATGCGGCTGATGTGCGACATTTTGGTGCTCGGCTTTCAGACCGACGCCACGCGCGTCAGCACACTCAAGTTGAACAACGACCACAGCTCGTTGCGGTTCCCGCACTTGGGGGTCGACTATATGATTCACCATTTGCTTTCGCATTCCGACACCGCCGATTGGCTCAAGGTCAATCAGTTCTTCTTGGAACAACTCGCCTACATCGCCCGTAAGCTCGACGCGACGAAAGAAGGCGACCGCACGGCGCTCGACAACTCGATGATTCTGTTTTGCTCTAGTATGCTGACGGGCAGCCATGATGCGAACCAGTTGCCGGTGATCGTGTTGGGCGGAGGAGGCGGGCGGCTTTCGGGCGGACGCGCGCTCGACTATCTCGACAAGCCCAATCGCAAGATGTGCAGTCTTTTTCTCTCGCTGCTCGATAAAGCCGGCGTGCATCTCGACCAGTTTGGCGACTCGAATGAGCCGCTGGCTGAAATCTAAGAGTCGCCTTGGAACGCCTAGCGCTGTGTCCACGCAGAATCTTCGAGTGCTGCGCCGCGATCACCGTATAGAATGGCGATGGCCTGCGCAGACGAGCCGTTAGGCGCCGCGAACCGTTGATGCCAGTTTTGTTCCGTCCCGATCCGGGTTTATCCCGGTCGAGCGATGATTGACCGCCAGAACACGCTATCGCAACAACCTCCGCCGCCTCATCTTTTTCGGGCCAGCGTCCGCCGCCGCGGGCGGCGGACGCTGGCCCGAAAAAGAGGGAAGGGGGCACCATAAGATGCCATTTCTAGCGGTCAATCAGCGCTCCACCGGCGTGAAGCCGGCGGTGGCGGAGCGGAACAAACCTCACACCGAACCGCTGTTGGCTCCGCGCGTGAAGTAGGCTCATTTTGCGCAGGCCAGGATGGGGCTTCCTAGCCCGTCACCAATCGACCTTGTCGGGGCAGGAGGCCCAACCTGCAGTCGCTTCAAACCCGAAGATGAAATCTGGAAAAGGCGCTCGAAGCGCGCATCGCCGCTCATCACGGCATGAACCCCCTACGTTTGGCCACTTGGCGCTCCGGTGTCCGCATGGTAGGCTTAAACACCGGTCAGAGAAGAGCTTAGGTTTACTGTACATGGTCTTTTTTGTGTTTTTTACGCATTGTCAAAGTCCATTTTCCAACAATCAGCCGTTGCCAGCGGCCTGTTGACGACGCAAGAACTTGAGGAGGCTCTTGCGCAGATTCACGCGGAGCGTCAACGTAGTGGCCCGATTAGCGACGAGCGTTTGGCTAAAAAGCTCGTCGATCTGGGCAAACTAAACCGCTGGCAAGCGCAAGAACTGGGCCGGGGCAACGCCAAGTTCACACTTGGCCCCTACCACCTGATCGACTCGCTCGGCCGCGGCGGCATGGGCGAGGTCTATAAAGCCGAACATTCGGTCATGGGCCGCGTCGTGGCGGTGAAGGTCTTGCCGCGCCATAAGACCACGCCCGAATCAATTGCCAGCTTCATTCGCGAAATTCGCACGCAGGCCCAACTCGACCACGAAAACTTGGTGCGCGCCTACGACGCCGGTCACGACCAGAACGTGCATTTTCTGGTGACGGAATACGTACCGGGCAATAATCTGCGGCAGTTAATTCGCCGCGAGGGCAGGCTGAGCATGCAATCGGCCGCGTCGATCATTTCGCAGGCCGCGCGCGGTTTGGCTTACGCGCACAGCCGCGGCCTGATACACCGCGACGTCAAACCGGGCAACTTGCTGGTCACTCCCGATGGCCACACGAAGGTTTCCGACCTGGGGCTTTCCGGCTATTTCAACGACCCGGAGCAAACGGATATTCACGGCGGCAAGGTGGTGGGCACGGCCGATTATCTGGCCCCGGAGCAGATCACCGCGCCGGAGCGTCCGACGCCGGTGAGCGACATTTACGCCCTGGGCTGCACCTTATATTATGCCGTGACCGGCAAGGTTCCTTTTCCCGGCGGCACGCCGCGCGAAAAAGCCCGCAAGCACTGCAACGAGTTTCCGCTCGATCCACGGCGATTGAACGCCGAGTTGAGTGATGAATTCGTCGAGGTGATCGGCGACATGATGGCGAAAAAGCCGGATGAGCGAATCGCGACGGCGAGCGGCGTGATGGAGCGTTTGGCCCCTTGGGTCGAGGGCGTGATGGCGTCGCAGCGTGCGGCGAGCGCGTCCGAGCCTCTGCAATTAAGCTACTCTCCGCCTCGGCCGCCGGCGCCGCCGTTGAGTGACACGACGCCCATTTTGGTGGCGCCGCAGGTTGAAGATCCGAGCCAGATTGAAAGCACCAGCCAAATCTCGCTGGGCACGCAGCCGCTGAACATCACCGGCCAAGAAACGCTGCCGATGTTTCCCTTGGAAAACCCCGCCTGGAATCGCGATTTCGGCGCGTTGTCGACGCCGGTTAAAATCTTGATCGGCGTGGGAATGCTTACCGCCGTGGGCACCCTGTTAGCGGTGATCATCATGCTGATCTATCACGCCTGGATCACGCCATAGAGCGCGTCAGAAAACAAAAATGCCGCGGTGCGGAAGGATGGGCTTCCCAATTGGCTGGGAGGTGCCGCATGAACTCCACTTTACAACCGTCTGCCGCCCGGCGGCACCGCGCCCAATGGTCGAACGTCGCGAATGCGTCCCTGCGGTCGAATCCGATCTAGCGAAACCGGCTGCGCGAATTGATTCGTCGATACGTTGCCCGCCTCGTCGCGCGCCTCCACCAATAAAAAAATCTGCCGCGGCACACGCTGATCGAGCCGCCAGGCATAGCGGCCGGTGTTTTCCAATCCAGAAGCGATCGTGCTCCACGGTCCTTGCGGCGCCGCCGCCCAGCGCAACGAGATGCCGCGTTCGGCCAGGTGGCGGTCGCTGGCTTCCCAACTTAAAACCAGCCGGTCGGCTTCGTCGCCGGCGCCTTGATCGGCCGAGGTCAAGCGCACTTGCGGCTTCGTCTGGTCGACTTCAACCCAGATATCCGGCAGATCGCCCGAAGCCGGCGCCGGGCTGCGCAGCCCGACTGTCGTTTCCACCACCACTCGAAACCCATACAGCCCTTCGCCCGGCACGGTGACCGACATCGGGCTGCGGCAATCTTCGTCGAGTCCATACTTGGTCCAAGCGACACCTCCGTTTTTGGTGATCCACAGCTCAACCTGGTGGATTCCGGCCGCGCCCGTCGCCTCGACGTCGTAGAGTAACTCGAAACGCGGTTTGTTGACCAGGTGCGGCCGCACGCCGGGCGGCGGATCGATTTCAGGAGATACTTCTTCGCCCGCCGCATCGGCCGACGGCAATTCGCGCAAGCGCTGCACGCCCGATTGATAAGACGCCTTGGCCAACTCTCGGCGCGCCGGACCATCCGTCGCCGCCGGCTGCGGCCGAGGTTTCCCATCGACCAAGGCGGGGCTTTCTTGCGCGGGCCAGTCGGGCGTGGTGGTTTGCGGATAAGCCGCCGGAGCGGCCGGTACTGCCGGCGTCACGCCGGGATCCTGTTCAAAGCTCGATGACATCGCCGGCGGAGCGCCGGCCTCGCCGCCTGCCGTCGGGGTCAACGGTTGCTCTTTCACGGTGCGATTGCCCGCCTCGTCCAACGCTTCCGCCCGCAAGACGATGGCGGCGCCTTGCTCGCGAATCGGGAGGATAAAGGTCGTTTCGCCACGCAGGTCGCGGGGGTTCTCTTGGGTTTCCAGGGCATCGACCGCCACGCGCTGCCAAGCCGCGGCGGTGCCGGCCAAGCGGTATTCAAGCTTGAAACTATCGACCTTTAAGTGTGGATCGGCCGCGTGCCAGCGGATGAAAACCTCGCCCTTTTCATCGTGCGCTTCAATTTCAAGAACGGGCGGCGCCGTGTCCACGATCACCTTCAGTTCCGGAGCGGGCGGCCCCTGCGGAAGATATTTGCCCGAAGCGTATTTGGTGCGCGGCATAAACCAGTATTCACCGTCCGTTGGAGCGGCGAAGACAATACCATGTTCGCTCGGCTTTGCCGCGCCGGCCACGCGCCATGTCACACCCTGATCTGGCGAAACGTGCAGTTCCACCTGGCGCGGTTCGTCCTTGGCCGCCACGGCCGGAAGGTCAAAATTGACCCGGAACCGCGTGTGGTTCGTATGAATTGGCTGGACCGGTTCGGCCGCGCGCAGCGCGGCGCACGTCAGCGCCGGGCTAACGATCAGGCAGACAATAAACCACCACCGCTGTTGCATGAGCTTGGTATCGGCCGCACGGCCTGTATCGCTTGAGCAACCGTTGCCCGAAGCGCGGATTACGCCGACCGCGAAAAATAGATAAACCGCGGTTGCCCTCAAGCGCGCTCTTTAGCCAAACTGCCGTTTAGCATAGAGGCGGCAGGAAACCCGGATTCCTCATTCGGCCCTGGTAGAGGCTACGGGCTGATGAATCATCCGGGAAAGTGGTAGAAATTCGTGCGGGAGAATCAGTTGGTGATGCGCGTCGACGGCAATTTTTCACTTTTCCCGGACATGCGTCCGGCGGCGATGGTCGTTTCTCACGAGCGGTCGGGGACGCACTTTTTGATGAACTCACTGGCCGCCTGTTATGACTACGTGGCCACTCCCTGGATCGATTTCGATCGGCCTCCCTTCGAGATCAATTTTTATCACCTTCCCGAGGTTCGCGACCTGCTGCTGGGCGCGGCTGATCGGCCGATGTCCAACGTCGTCAAATCGCATCATGCGGTCGATTTTTTTCGTGGGGCGCTGGAAAGTATCACGCGGCGCTATGTCATTTTCGTCATGTGCCGTCATCCCGCGTCGGTACTGTCCTCTTTTTGGCGTTTTCTCCACCAATGGACATGGACCGAGGGGCCAAAGACCGCCGACTCGCTGAGTTTCGCTGAGGCGCCGCCGTGCGGACGAATGATGCGCTATCAAATGCACCAGTCGGCCAATATGCTTGCGCGCTGGGCATCGCATGTGGACGGGTGGCTTGATGCCGCTCGTGAATTCCCACGGGTGGTCGCCGTTCGCTATGAAGACCTTGATGCCGATTTTGAGGGGACGATGCGTGATTTACAGCGCCATTTGGGGCGTCCACCGGCGAGGATCGTTCGCCCCGTCCGCGATCACAACCTGGCTTTCGCGGGTTATTTGACGCCGCCGGCGAGCGGCTCGTCGCCAGAGATGGACGCTTTGCGGGAGCTTTGTCGCCGGCAGATCCAAACAACCATGAATCGACTGGGCTATAGCTGATGCCGCCGCGGCCTGGAAAAGGAGGATGGGCTTCCTAGCCCGTCCAGTTGTTTGGTGACGGGCTAGGAAGCCCATCCTCCACGACGCCGCGCCCCGGAATCACGCAAGGATATTTGGATCGAGTTGCAGGAATAATCCCGATTAGGGGGCGGTTCGATATAGCATCGCTGGCGGCATTTCTCTATGATTCGGCCGTCTCGTCAGGGAGGACGGACCGTGAACACCATAAAAACAGTCTTACTCGCCGCCTTGCTTTCGGCCGCCGCTTACGGCGTCTACGTGGGCGTAACCGGTGCGCCACCGAGTTTTGGCCCTCGGCGCCGCGCGCGAGACTGGGAAGAGAATACCGACGCCGTTGATGTAGGCGCCCCCTCCGCGCCTTTGGTGAATCTAGGCGACGACGCGGCCTTGACCGGCGCGGCGTCTGTGGCGCCCGCCCCGACGGCTCCAATCGCGCCGCCTGGGCTGAGTGCCCCTCCCACGGACGCCTCCGCCATCAACCCCTTGCCGTCAACGATGCCAACCGAGCCGGTTCAGTCGGCACCGGAGCGTTATAGCTCAAGCCAGGGCTATCCTTCGTCAGCCGCGCCGCCCCAGGCGGCCAACGCGGGGCTTGTCTCAGCCGGCGATCCGCAGGCGCAGCCGAGCCAGATGGCCGGCGCCGCGTCAGGCGGAGAGACGCCTGCCGGGTACGATGCGGTGGCCGAACAACCGGTCGATTCGCATGCTGATTTTGACGCCCTGATGCAGTCGGTGCAGAGCCTACTGGAGAGGAACCGTCTGGCCGACGCGCACCGCGAACTGTCCGAATGGTATGGCGAGCCGCACTTTACGCCGGAGGAAGACGCGCAGGTCACCAGCCTGCTCGACCGATTGGCCGGCACCGTCATTTACTCACGCGAGCACCTGCTGGAGCGGCCCTACGAGGTTCAGCCGGGCGATACGCTCGACAAAATCGCCGACGCGT
>DASVGM010000042.1:0-2629 GCA_036379555.1 Pirellulales bacterium
AGAACTGCACGCCCAGGTTCAGCCGCGCCCAGTCCCAGCGCTTGCTGCGGCCGATCTGCGGAAGAAAGTCACGCGCCCGCACAATGGGGCCCGCGATCAGGTGCGGAAAAAACAGAATGAAGAGCAGAAAGTGGCTGAAATTCTTCTCCGCCCCAATCCGGCGCCGGTAAACATCGACCGTATAGCTGATCGCCTCGAAGGTGTAAAACGAAATGCCGATCGGCAGGATGATCTTCAACGCCGGCAGCGAAGTGTTGGCGCCCGCGGCCGCCAAAGCGTCTTCGAGCGACCGCAGGAAAAAATTCGCGTATTTGAACCAGGCCAGTAGAGCCAGATTCATTGCCAGGCTGAGGCCAAGCATCATCTGTCGGCCGCGGCGATGCTCGAACTGGTCCATCGAGCGGGCGAAAAGGTAATCGGCGGTCGACGACAGACAAACCACCGCAGCCAGCCATTTGTTCCAACTTGCGTAAAATGCCACACTGGCCACAAGCAGGAGCCAGACGCGAACCCGTTGCCAGGGCAGTATCCAATATAAGGCGAATATGGTCGCAAAAAACAGCAAAAATTGTCGCGAACAAAAGAGCATAACCGCGCGCCCAGGCATAAAACTCTAAATCGGCACCGGCGTTACTATCGTCAGATTTGAAAATTGGGAATAAAACAATCTCTTGATTTTCAATGCTTTTGCGGTATAGTGCGGCCTCCCTCGTCTCCGGTGCTCGGCGCGGACGCCGGCGCTGAGGCACCCCCTCTTCAACCTGCACAGGTTTCCCATCGCGGGAGCACGGCAACAACGCCGGCTATTCAAAGAGCGAGCACACCATGAATTCGTACCAAAGCCGCGGTCGTCGCGCACTCCTTGGCGCGTGCCCGCTGTTGACGTATGGCTGTCGCTATTTCGACTACTCTGAGCGGGTGCCGGACCAGTTGTTCCAGGATCCCGTCCATCTGAGTCCGGTAGGTTCGATGCTTTTTACCCGCCGCTTAACCGACGAGGTTTTGTCTCCGTGCTCCTTTTGCTTGTCCAAGCGATTGATACGGTAGATCCGCTTGACAGCGCTCAGTTCAAGCTCCACGATGGACGGCAACGAAGCACTTAATGCCCAGCCTTAAAGCCGCCGCCCATGAGAGTTTTCGCACCGCTGCTATTGTTGTCTTTCGCGACATTCCACACGCCCGCCGGCCGCGCCGCGGAACCAACGGACGGTGACGCCGCCGACGGGTTGGAGGCAACCGCCTATGAATCCAACCCGGCGACGGGAACGTCACTGGCGGTGCGCGTGGGTGGTTTTCCGTTGGTCCACACCACTCAGTTATTGCCTCTCCATGAACAGGGCGACATCGTCGCCCCGGACGATGTGGCGGCGCAGACGCGGCAGGTCATCCAAAACCTCGGCGCGGCGTTGGCGGCCGCCGATTCGTCGCTCGACCGCGTGGTGAAACTCAACCTGTACGTCAGCGACGATGCCAACGTCGACGGCGCGATGAAGATCCTTGCGCAGACATTTACACACGATCCGCGGCCGGCTTGCAGTCTGGTGGTCACGCGGCTGGCCGACCCGCGCGCGTTGATCGCCGCCGATGCCGTCGCCGCCGCCCGGCAGCGGAGCGAGGAAGTGAAATACGTGCGCGGCAAGTCGCCGGCCGGCCGCGAGCGCCCGCACCAGGCGGCGGTTTTGCCTGATGGCAAACGCATTTACATTTCCGGCCAGGCCGAGCCGGGCGACCTCGCCACCGCCACCCGCAAGACGCTGGCCAGCCTGCTGGAAACATTGAAGTTTCTTCATCGCGGCCCGCGCGACATCGTTCAGATCAAGGCGTTCATGTCGCCGATGAGCGAAGCCGATGTCGTGCTGCGAGAAATCGAAACGCTGTTTGGCGAGAACGTGCCGCCGGTTTCGCTGGTCGAATGGATCTCGCCGTTGCCGATCGAAATTGAGGTGGTGGCCGCGGGCGGCGGCGGGCCGCGGGCCGAACCGAGCGTGGAATATGCGACGCCGCCGGGCCTGAAGTCCTCGCCGGTCTTTAGCCGCGTGGCGATTGCCCGTGGCGATACGATCTTTGTGTCGGGGCTGTTTGCCGCGTCGGCCGCGTCAGGGCACGAGGAGGTTGAGGCGATTTTTGCCCAGTTGACGAAGGCGGTTGAAGCGCTCGGCGGCAACCTGCGGCAGCTTGCCAAGGCGACGTACTATGTGAGCGGCGACGAGTCGAGCCGCGCGTTGAACGACCTTCGACCGCGATACTACTCACCCGAACGGCCTCCCGCCGCCTCAAAAGCCCAGGTTCGCGGCGTCGGCCGGCCCGGCCGCACCATCACGCTCGACATGATCGCGGCGCCGGCGCGTTAGTATCTTCATGTCGAGATAAAGACAGAATTGATCGTGGCGCGATTCTGGGGCGCGGTGTGTTGGAGGATGAGCTTCCTAGCCCGTCACTGGCCTCCGGTGGGAGCGCTGACTGACTGGCTAGAACGAGTGTTGTTTGAATTCGCCCGGCCGAAGACGGCGGTGGTGACGACGCACGCACGGTTGATGAGCTGTTTCTCGCGGCTTTGAGCGAAAGTGACGAGCATCTCGCGTGGTCCGCAATTTCGGAGTTACAATTGCAAGGCACTTATTTCGATGAC
>DASVGM010000043.1:0-7071 GCA_036379555.1 Pirellulales bacterium
ATGCGCGGTACGCCGTGGGCGATGAAACCGCCTACGCCGGGCCAACCTCCACGCCCGAATACGACGCTGAAACCAGGTATCTGTATACGTTGAGCTGCGACGGCGACCTGAATTGCTGGAACACTGCCGCCGACGGCAAGAAGGTTTGGGGTTTGAATCTCTACGACCGCTTTCATGTGCGGCAAAGGCCCGCCAGCGGGATTGAGAAAAACGATTTGCGCGATTACGGCTACACGACTGCCCCATACATTCATCATGACTGGGTGATCGTCGAAGTTGGCTCGGACGAGGGCCACCTGATGGCGTTCGACAAGCGCGACGGCGCGCGGCGGTGGGTGTCGCGGTATCGCGAACCGGCGGGCCACACCGGCGGACTGGTTCCCATTACCATCGAGCACACCGCGTGTCTGGCGGTGTTGGCCTTGAACGATTTGGTGGTGACGCGGCTCGACGAGGGCCACGCGGGCGAAGTCATCGCCACTTATCCTTGGAAATCAGCCTGGGCGAACAACGTACTCACGCCGACCGTTCAGGACGACTGCCTCTTGTTAACCTCATTTCATACACACCACGCTATATGCAAGCTCAAGATCAGTCTCAGCGGCGCCGAGCGGCTCTGGGAGCAGCCGTACGCCTCGCACGTCGGCAGTCCGGTGATTGACAGAAACCGCGTCTACATGGCCGGCGAGCGGTTGATGTGCCTCGACTGGACGACCGGCAAGCTGGTGTGGCAAGGCGGCGCCTATGGGTATGGCGGAGCATGCCTTGTCACCGGCGACCAGCGACTGATTGTCTGGAGCGACCGCGGCCTGGCCACGCTGGTGGAGAGCGCCCAAAGGTCGCCGACCGAGTATCGACAACTCGCCCGGCTCGCTCATCTTTTTTCCTCGCCGCAGGCCTGGCCGCATCCGCTGATCGCCGCCGGGCGGTTTTATTGCAAGGACCGGCAGGGAAGTCTCAAGTGTTTCGGATTTGCGAAGTGAAGCGTGACGGCAGTGCGGGTTGCAGTCGGCCGCAAGCGTTAATGCGGCCGACGACGCCGGCATCGATCGAATGCACCGCATCGCTGAGGTCGATCAACAAGCAGGTTCGGCAGGGCGAATCGCCTGCGCCGCGGTAGGCGTTCCGTGGAATTGGGCGCACGCAATCCAAACTGCCGGCCCCCGATGCCATTCCGCGTTAGCATCCTCCTTTTTCCCGAAGGCGATCGGTCCAGTAAGCTGGCTTGCGGCTGGTATGGGCGAGGGCCAAGACACGAATTGTTGTTTCAGAAATATCGTACACGACTAGATATCGATAATTCCGAAGGAGATAGCCTCGGCTATTTCAGCCTCAGCCTGGGGATGGATTTTAAGAATCCGATCGGGCATCGAAACCCTCTCATAACGCGCGTCGCGCATCCTCCCAACATGATAGCTTCGCGTCCCCATTCTCGATTTCGGCGATCCGCCGCGCGATTTCGGGCGACCATGCGGCCTGCCACTGCTGGTCGGTCAGGGAATCGATGGTCGAGGACAGTTTGTCCGCCAGTTTTGCTCTTTCGACCACGGACAGCTTCATGGCTTGATCGAATAATTGTTGGGCTTCGCTGCCGAGTAAATTGGAGTCAATAGGCATCGCGTCTCCTTTTGGCGCGAGTGCGCCTCATCGCCTGTCGCGAACAAAAAACGGTTTTCACTTATTGCTCCAAAACTCGCGGAGCGAGTCAACACACCACTGCTTCCTATTCTAATCGCTAAACGCATCTAAGAAAACAACCGTGTCCTTGGGATTGTTGCGATGAGGCGGAAATAGCCGCTGTGTGTGGGTGACCAAAGTAATCCTCCTTCGGGCGAGCCGGAGGCGTCAGCAACAAGCCGATGCAGACGTGAATTTGCGTTTTCGACATGGGCTTCGCCTCATTTCGCTCCGGCCGCCTCCGGCTTCTTCACCGTGACCTCGCTCTCCGGCAAAGCCTCAATCTTCACGTCAACGCCCTTGAGATGCTTTGCAAAGAACATGGCGGTTAACTTCTTGACGGCGGGCAGACCGAAGGCGGGGCCGCCGTGGCCCGCGCCGGGCAACCGCTGCAGCGTGGCCTCCACACCCGCGTCGGCCAGCAGATCGCGCAACTCCACGCTTTGAGCGTAAGGGACCAGGTTGTCGTGGTCGCCGTGTAGAATGAGAAACGGCGGATTGTCTTTGCTGACGTACTTCACCGGGCTGACGGCTTCGCACTTTTCGCGGTCTTCACCGAGCTTGGCGTCGATGAGCTTGGAATACGGATCGCCCTCGTTCCAATGCAACGCGCTTTTGATGTTCTTGTCTTCCTCGGCCTGAGTGATGACCGTCCAAAAATCGGCGGGGCCGAAGATATCGCAAACGGCCTGGACGCGATCCGATTGGTCCTCGTTGCCGCCGATGGCCGGAAACGCCTTCTTGCCGCCGCTCGTGCCGACCAGCGCCGCCAGGTGACCTCCGGCCGAAGCGCCGCCCACGCCGATGCGCTCGCCGTCGATGCTGTACTTTTCGGCGTTGGCCCGCAGCCAGCGAATGGCGGCCTGGCAATCTTGAATCTGAGCCGGAAACTTGGCCTTTTGGCTAAAACGATATTCAATGCTGGCGACGACGTAGCCGTGCGGCAACATGGCCAGGTAGGGCGGCCGCGCCTTGTCGCCGCCTTGCCAACCGCCGCCATGAATCCAGATCAACAACGGCAACGGCTTGGCGGCTTCTCGCTCAGGATAATAGATGTCGAGCGATTGGGCTTCGTCGCCATCGGCGACATACTTCAGATCATATTCAGCCGCAAAGCCCGGCGGCAGCTTAGGCCGCTCCGGCGCGGCGTCGGCCGCGATGCTGGCGCGCGAACAGAAAAGCAGTGCGAAAACGATGGCGAAAGGCGAAAGCGCCTTCATGGTGGTGTTCTCCAATGGAATATTCAACAATGACATTCTGGTGTAGGGTGGGCATTGCCCACCTTGGCCGTCAACGACGGCGTTTGGTTCTTAGAGAGGCTATCCGAAAACTCGCATTTCGCCGTGGCAGTGCATCGTGGGGCGGCTCGCCGAGCCGTCTTTCGCTTCCAGACGGGCCGGCGGCCCGCCCCACGACGAGTTTTCGGATAGCTTCTTATACTTCACACGGCCCCTACGGCAGTTCGCGCAGTCGTAGGTTCTTAAACTCAATGGGCGCGCCTTCGGATTCCAGACAAAGGTAGCCGCTGCTCGGGTTGCAGCCGGTGCCGCCGGAAACTTCCTCGCCGTTGACCCACAAACGCACTTCGCCGTTGATGGCCCGCACGTAGTAATGATTCCACTGGCCCACGCCCTTTGTCAACTCCTTGCGCGGAAAGCTGCGCATGCCGCCGGGCGCCTTGGGTTCAAAGGGGGTCATCTTGGCGGCTTGCGTGGGAAAGACGTCGCCGTTGGTCGTAAACCAATCAGCCTTCTTGCCAGACCGCTTCTCGTATTGCTCCTTGTAACCGTGATCGAGTATCTGCACTTCTATACCCATCGGCAGGCCGCCGGGTTTCAGGGCGTCGAGCGATTCTTTCGTGCCCCAGAGAAACACGCCCGAGTTGCCGGCCGATTGCAAATGCCGCCACTCGACGACCAACTCCAAATTGGTGTACGGCTTTTGACTTCGCATCACACCCACCGGGCGTCCGCTGCAATGAATGACGCCGTCTTTGAACGACCAAGTGTCGGCGGCGCAGTTGACGTTCACAAAATCGCTCTCGCCGAGTTCTTTCCAGCCCGGCCCGGCGCCGTCGATACAGGCCTTGGGCAATGCCGGCTCGTCGGCGCGAAGAGAGTTGGCGAAAAACGCCGCCCAAAGGCAACTGGCAAACGCGATTCGTTGGTGTGTGGCATTCATGGTGAGTTGCAGTGAAACGGGTTTAGGTTAAGGATAAGCCAGCCCCAGTTCGGCGGCGGCCGGTTGCATGGAATCAATCACAAACTGAATATGCTCGTCGAGCGGCACGCCCAAATCTTCCGCGCCGCGCACGATGTCGTCGCGGTTGACGGCGGCGGCAAAACTCTTTTGCTTCAGCTTCTTCTTCACGCTCGAAGCCTGCATGCCCGTAAGTTTCTCCGGCCGCAGCAAAGCCACGGCCGTGACAAAACCGGCCAACTCGTCGCAGGCGTAGAGCGTTTTGTCGAGCCGCGAAACACGCGGGCAATCGGTCAGGTAATCGGCGTGCGACTTGATGGCGTAAATGACGTGTTCCGGGTAGCCTTTTTCCGCCAGGATGGCGGCGCCGCGCAGCGGATGTTCGGGCGGATTCGGCCAACGCTCGTAGTCAAAGTCGTGCAACAAGCCGACGACGCCCCACAACTCTTCGTCTTCGCCAAACCGCCGCGCGTAACCGCGCATGGCCGCTTCCACGGCCAGCATGTGTTTGCGCAGGCTGTCGCCGGCCGTGTATTCACAGACCAGTTCCCAAGCAGCTTGTCGATCGTGTGAGGGCGTCATTGGATTTGGTGGAACTTACGGCTTCTTTTCAACTAACCAGATGTTGCGATAGACCACCGAGTTGCCGTGATTCTGCAACGCTAGGGGGCCGGTCGCGGCTTCGTTGGAGCGGCCGCCGGGCGTGAGCCTGGGTATCTCCAGGTCGTCATAAATCACCACGCCGTTATGCCGCAAGGTCACGCGGGCGTTTGCCGTCTTTTTACCGGCGGAGTCGAACTTGGGGGCGGTGAAATCAAAATCGTAAGTCTGCCAGGCGAGCGGCGGAAAGCACATGTTGAGCTTAGGTTCTTCCATTGAATACAGCCCGCCGCACTCGTTGTTTTTGCCTTCCAGCCCGAAGGAATCAAGCACCTGAAACTCATAGCAATCGTGCAGGTACACGCCGCTGTTGCCACGTCCCTGGCCCCGGGCCGCCGGCATGAAGGGCGTGCGAAATTCAACGTGCAATTGGCAACTTCCAAACTCAAGTTTGGTCTTCGTGCCCACTTGCAACAAGCCATCAGGCGTGACTTTGCCGTGTACAAATTGGTCGGCGTTGGAACCATCAAACAGCACAACGGCGTCGGCGGGCGGTTTGGCGGCCAGCGTCGGACTCTGACGCTCGGCTTTCTTCAACGTGCCGACCTCTTCGCCCGACAAATCGTTGACGGCAATTTTGCCATCCGCGATGCGCGCCTGGTGATGCTTGCTCATGAAGGCGGTGGCGCCGTTTTCGGTTTTGCAATCGAAGCTCTCTTTAGGATCGCCTTTTTTCCAACCGTCGCCGGGCAATCCGCCATGATAAACCACGGCGCTGAATTTTCCCTCGCCCAAAGCGATGACCTGCACGCCGACTTTTTTCTTCACACCTTCAATCTCAATCTCGCCGACGTATTCACCTTGCGTTTGAAAGTCGGGTCCGGCGGAGTTTGCATCGGTCAAGGCCGGCTGCCCTGCGGCGGCCAAGGCCAGGCCGGCAATGGAAAGCTAGCTCACACAACTCAATGCGAAGCCACGAAGCATGATGTCAATCCTCAGGTGGGTCGTTATGGCGGGGAATCGAGACAAGCGATTCCAACAATGGTACTTGGCGGCGGCCTGTCAAGCAACCGGGCGGTCTGCCGTCGGGCTACGAGCGCGGCCGGCCGTAGTGGTGGGAAAAGACGTCGAGACACACCTCGCCTCTAGGCACGGAGGCGGGTAGACTGGGGCTACGGAGGCTCTGGCAACGCCCGTTCGGCGATCGTCAAACGACTATTTGTTCAACAACCTGCTTCTCATGGACGCTTCCACCTCAATACCAACCGCCAGTTCGCCAACCGTTCAACCGGTGGGCGTGGGGCAGGTGCTCGATCGCGCACAGCAGCCAAAGGACGCGGCGCGGCCGGCGGTGGTTGAGTTTCGACAGGTGACCAAAACCTACAATGCCGGCACGGCCGCCGCCTTCACCGCTATTCGCGACGTGACGTTCGTGGTGGAAGACCTCGAAAACAAAGGTGAGTTTGTCTGCGTGCTCGGCCCCAGCGGCTGCGGCAAGAGCACCATTTTGCGGCTCATCGCCGCGCTCGAACCGCAACATCCGCCGACCGCCGGCGACGTGCTCGTTCTGGGCAAGCCGGTCGAGCGGCCCGGCTCGGATCGCGGCATGGTTTTTCAGGACTACACCAGCTTCGACAACCGCACCGTGCTCGACAACGTGGCCTTCGGCCTGGAATGCCTCGGCGTGCGCCGCCGCGACCGTTATGAATTGGCCCGTTCCTGGATCGAACATGTGGGGCTGAATGTCGCCCGCGACCAATATAAATACCCGCACGAACTTTCCGGCGGCATGCGGCAACGGGTGGCGATCGCCCGTACTTTGGCGCTGCGGCCGCGGATTATTCTCATGGACGAACCGTTCGGCGCGCTCGACCCTCACACGCGCATGAACATGCAAGACCTGCTCGTCGGCCTGTGGCGCGAGGTGGAAGCGACGGTGTTCTTTGTCACGCATTCGATCGAGGAAGCGGTTTTTTTGGGCGATCGCGTCTATATTTTCAGCAATTCGCCCGGTACGATTTTACAAGAGTTGAAAGTCGAGCCGGCTGACCGGCCGAGTCGCGTGATGCAGCGCGTGCCAAAGTTTCAAGAAACGGTGAATTACATTCGCGATCTGATCGCGCAGCTTGAAGAAAGCCCAGAAAGCGTTTCGCGGCAGTGACACTCACCAGGTACTTAAAAGCGGCCTTTACCAATCACTGGAACCTGCTGGCCTTGTTTGGCTCGCTGGGTTTCGCCGTGCTCAGCGGCGCGGGCGACGTGGCCGTGCCGTTCATTCTGGCGGCCGAGGCGGCCTATCTGGGCCTGCTGGGCACGCACCCCAAGTTTCAGAGCTACGTAGACGCCCAAAAAGCCAAAGCAGCCCGCGGCGAAAACTCGGCGGCCGCCGACACCACGCTGAAAGAAATCCTGGCGTCGCTACCGCGCGAATCCGTGCAGCGGTTCAAGCAATTGCGCGACCGCTGCCTGGAACTGCGCGGGTTGGCGTTGAAGTTGCAGCGCGCCGACACCGCCGGCGACGGGCACTTGGAGCAATTTCAGGTGGCCGGACTCGACCGGCTGCTGTGGATTTATTTGCGGCTGTTGTTCACCGAA
>DASVGM010000044.1:0-4428 GCA_036379555.1 Pirellulales bacterium
ACCCCTAATTCCCGAACCCCTAATTCCCAACCCCCCACCCCTCATGACCTCAGCCGCGTTCGGCTACACCTCCGCCGTCTGGAACTGCCGCTACTTCTGGTTGTCGCTGGTGAAGATGGATCTGCGCACGCGCTACCGCCGGTCGATGCTCGGCTTGGGCTGGTCGCTGCTGCACCCGATCGCCATGACCACGGTGATCTGCATCGTGTTCCATCAGCTTTTCAATATGGATATCGCGGATTTCGGACCGTTTTTATTGTCGGGGTTGACCACGTGGAATTTTCTGTCCGCCGCCATTAGCCAGGGCTGCGAGACGTTCTTTCAGGCCGAGTCGTACATTCGTCAGTACCCCGCGCCGCTGGCGATTTATCCGCTGCGAACCGTGCTGGGAGCGGCGTTTCATTTCCTGCTGGCGTTGCTGGTGGTGCTCTTGCTCACCTGGTGGTTCAAGGGTTTCGCCAATCTGGCCGCCGTGGCCACGCTCATTCCAACCTTTTTCTTGCTGCTTGTGCTGGGCTGGTCGCTGGCCGTGCTGGCAGGCTTCGCGCATTTGATGTTTTGCGACATGAAGCATCTGCTCGACGTGGTGCTGCAGCTCATGTTTTACGCGACGCCCATTTTTGTGCCGCCGCCCGAACTCGAACGCCGCGGACTGGCGTGGCTGGTGGATTACAATCCCGCGGCCGCCATTCTCGAACTGGTGCGGCAGCCCATCTTGAATGGCGTCTTTCCCGGCATGCGCGCCTGGGCCTTCACGACGAGCGTCACCTTTGTGGCGTTTGGCCTGGCGGTTTTCACGCTGGCGCGATTGCAAAAACGGCTCATCCTTTACCTTTAATCAACGGCCATGCGCATCGGCATTGACATGCTGGCGGACCAATCAGCCGGGCGCTTACGCGGCACAGGCCGCTATACGCGCGGACTCGTCAGCCAACTGTTGAGCGCTGCGCGACATGAGGTCGTTCTCTACTATTATGAGGGTTTGCCGCGCGGCGATCTGCAAGCCGGCGCGCCGAACACACGGCTGCTCTCGCGCGGCAATAGCCTGCCCGCCGTGGTTCATCGGTTGGCGGACGACAACCCCGACGGCCTTGACCTGCTCTTGCTCACCTGCCCGCTGGAGAACTTCGCGGGGTATCTTCCGCCCTTTCCCACGCGGCGCGGCGCGCGTTTGGCGGCCATCGTTTACGATTTGATTCCGCTACGGTTTCCAGCGGCATATTTGGCGCACCCCGGTATTGCCGCTTCGTACCGGCGCGCCTGGGCCGCGTTGCGGCATTATGACCTGCTGTTGACGATTTCCGCATCCGCGCGGCAGGACATCGCTGAACTGTCGCCCGCCGGCACGGCGCCGGTGGTCAACATTGGCGCGGCCAGCGACGTCGATTTTTTCCGGCCGCCCGCGGCGCGGCCTGATGGCGCGGCCGCGCGGTGGCTCGACGCGCAAGGCATCCACAAGCCGTTTGTTTACGCCAGCGCCGCGCCTGATTTCCGCAAGAATCTGGCGGGGTTGTTGGCGGCCTGGCAATGCCTGCCCGATCGTCTGCGCCAGCGGTTTCAATGCGTCATCACCTGCCGCGGCGAGGCCGGCGAATGGCGGCGCCAAGCCGCTGAAGTCGTCGCCGCGGGCGGCGTCGTTTTCACCGCCGGGCTTGACGACGATCAACTGCGCTTCCTCTATCAACAGGCGGCAGCCTTTGTTTTTCCCTCGCGTTATGAGGGTTTCGGTCTGCCGTTGCTGGAGGCGATGCAGTGCGGGGCGGCCGTCGTCGCGGGCCGCAACTCATCGCAGATCGAGGTGGTCGGCGATGCCGGCCTGCTGGCGGACGTTGATGATCCCGCGGACCTGGCCGCGAACATCACCAGATTGCTTGAGGAACCGACCTTGGCGGAGGAACTGCGCCGGCGCGCGCTGCGCCAATCGCAACGCTTCCGCTGGCCGGAAGTCGGCCGCCGTTGTCTGGCGGCCATTGAGGAAATACGGACGGCGCCTCGCCGGTCGAGCTGGCTAGGGGTGTGGGCGGAGCGCGGCCGGCTCGCGATGGACGAGCGGAGGCGCGTCATGGTTTCGCGGAGGGCGGGTTGATGAGAATTGGCATTGATATGCGCGGCGTGCAGACGCCCGACGAGATGTCCGCCTTTACGCGCGAACTGGTGCGACAGCTTCTCCTGCAAGCGACGGAGCATCAGGTTGCACTGTTCTTCCACGCCGACCTGGGCGGCATCGATGCGGCTTGGCCCGGGTTCCCCGAACTGCGCCAATGGCAGGTACGCGGCGTCACGCGAGGCGCCTCCGATGGCATGCTCGACGAAGCCGCCGACTGCGACGTGCTGCTACTGTCCGGCGGTTGGGATGCGAACGGCGTTTATCTGCCGCCGGAGCGCCTGGCCCGCGGGCCGCGTTTGGCCGCTTTGCTGGACGGCCGATTCGTCGACCATCGCGCCGAACCATGCTTGTCGGCGCCCATGCGCGCCAGCTCGCAGAGCTGGCTGCTCAACAGACTGAGAAGGTACGATTTCGTTTTTGCGACTTCCGACGCGGTTCGCGACGAGGCAATTTCATTACTCGCCTTGCCGGACGAGGCGGTCGTCAACATCGACGGCGAGGCCGGCCTGGCCGCCGGGCAAATCCTGAGCGCGCTGGCTCATTCGCCAAACCGGCTCGGCCGCGGCGACGGTTCTCGCCGCCGCCGCGCGCATCGCCCACGCATCGCCTTTTTCTCGCCGCTGCCACCGGCTCGTAGCGGCATCTCGGATTATTCCGCGCGGTTACTGGAGGCGCTGGAACGCCATTACGCGATCGATCTGTTCCACGATCCGGGCTATCTCCCGCAACTTGGCGCCACGGGCCGCAACTTCCCCTGCTTTGATTATCGGCTGTTCCGCAAGTTCCAGCGGGTGGTCGATTATGCCGGCATTGTCTACCAGATGGGTAATTCGGGCTTCCACGGCTTCATCTACGATACATTGTTGGAATTCCCCGGTCTCGTCGTGCTGCATGATTTTTGCTTGCCCGACCTGCACTACTGGTACTCCATTCAACCGGATGTCGATGCAGAATTCCTGGTCCGCGAGATAGCGCGAGAAGCGCCCGCGCTGGCCGAAGAATATCGTGGCAACAAGGCCGAGTGGGCGGCCGAACCGGGCGGCATCATCGAGGCTTTGCATCGCCGCGGACTTACGTTCAATCGCCGGGTGCTGGCGCAGGCGCGGGCCCTGGTGCTGCACGATTGCCGGGGCGCGCAACGGGTGCGCGAGCTGCACATTCCCGGCGCTCCGTCGCCTTTCGTCATTCCTCATGGCGCCTCGGTGTTTCACACGCCTGACGAGGAAAAGGCCGAATTGCGGCGCAAGCACGGCCTGGCCGATGATGAATTGATCGTGGCCTGTTTCGGCATTGTGCATAGCATCAAATACCCGGTGGAAGTGGTCGAGGCGTTCCACGCCTTGACGCGGTCTCAACCGCAGGCCCGCTTGCTGTTCGTCGGCCGCGACGTGTCGGACGGAGTGGCGCGGGCCAAGGCGGCGGAACTGGGTCTTGCCGATCGGGTGCGCTTCCTGGGCCATGTGACGATGGAAGCATTTCTGGAATTGACCGCGATAACCGACATTGGCGTCAATTTGCGTCGTCCTCCCACGCGCGGTGAGACATCGGGCGCGTTGTTGACCTTGCTCGGTTCCGGCGTGGCGACCGTCGTCACCGACGTCGACTCCTTTTCGAGTTATCCCAGTAGCGTGGTGGCGAAGATTGGACCGCTTTCGCCCGGCGACGGCGCTCTGCAAACCGCGTTGCTCAAGCTCGCCGAGCAACCGGAGTACCGGCGACAATTGGGAGCCGCCGCGCAGCGCCACGTTAGCGAAGTACACCCTTGGCCGCGCATCGCGCGGCTTTACGCGGCGGCCATCCATTACCTGCAAAGCGGCGAATGGCGGCTGCCAGAGGAAACGAATAAGGCGACACGCGGCACGGTACAACTATTCAATGCGGCATAGGAGAGAAAACCATGACCTTCGTCCTGCGGCGCGTACGGCAATTTCTATGGCAAGCAACCCGCGGCCCGCGCGAAAAGATTCTGCTGCGCGTGCGCGCCCAGGTGGCCCGGGCGCTGGCCGAAAACTTCAGCCAGTTGAACGAACATCTTGAACGTCTCCAGCGCACGGGCGACGAACTGGCCGCGGAAATTCGCTCGGCGGAAGCCCGGCATTGCGAAGCCGAATTACGCCACCAGAAGGCCCAGTTGCACGCTGAGATGAGCTCGCGGGCGGCCGAGCGGCGTTTCCAAGCCGCCGAGGAACATTACCGCGAAACCATCACGCGATATGAGCAGACGCTCGGCGAGCACCAGCAAAGCGCGCGCGCGGTCGAAGAGCGTTGCCGCGAGACCATCACGCGATATGAACAGATGCTCGGTGAGCATCAGGAAAGCG
>DASVGM010000045.1:0-6182 GCA_036379555.1 Pirellulales bacterium
AGCTGACCTTCTACGTTTGCCAAGAACCGCCATTGTCGACACGCGCTCTTAAGGTTGAATCGAACGGGAAAGATCGAAGTCTCCTCGTAAGTTTACTTTACCCCCCCCCCCCAACTGTCAAGCCCCTAAATCCGATTTCCCGTCGGGCGCATGAATGCCGCAGCTTGGGGGCAAGAAAAATGCGAATTGTTTGGCTTCTTCGGGCAATATCAATGCCTTTCGTGGGCCATCGTTTACGCGGATAACGACCGTCCGTCGGCGACCAGCCTGCTCTACAATAACGCGCATCCAACCTTGGACATGGCAGGACGACCTTGCCGATCGGACCTAGCCCGCGCCAACTTAGGCACGTCGTGGTGATCCATCTGCGCGACGATTCCGTCTTTTATATTTAAATGATCCGCTTTAGCCAAAGCGGCCGGTGACGTAATCTTCGGTGTCTTTCAAGCAGGGCTTGGTAAAAATGTCCTGCGTGGGGCCATATTCCAACACGCGGCCCAGATACATGAAGGCGGTGTAATCGCTGGTGCGCGAAGCCTGCTGCATGTTATGCGTCACAATCAAAATAGAATAAGAGCCGCGTAGCTCGCGCATCAGGTCTTCGATCTTGCCGGTGGCGATGGGGTCGAGAGCCGAGCAAGGTTCATCCATCAACAACACTTCCGGCTCGGCGGCGATGGCCCGGGCGATGCACAACCGCTGTTGTTGCCCGCCTGACAGGCTTAGCCCGCTTTCATTCAGCCGATCTTTCACTTCGTCCCACAGCGCCGCGCCGCGCAGGCTGCGCTCGCAAACCTCCTCCAGCACGCGCCGGTCGCGTTCGCCGTCAATCCGCAACGGGTAAACGACGTTTTCAAAGATGCTCATGGGAAAGGGATTTGATTTTTGAAAAACCATGCCCATGCGCTTGCGCAGCTCAATCACGTCCACACGCTTGTGATAGATGCTGTCGCCATTGAGCCGCATGTCGCCGTCGACGCGCACGTTGTCAATCAGATCGTTCAGGCGGTTGACGGAACGCAAGAGCGTCGATTTGCCGCAGCCTGACGGGCCGATGAGCGCGGTTACTTTGCCACGCGGAATGGCCAGCGATACATCGAACAGCGCTTGTTTTGCCCCGTACCAGAGGCGGAATTGGTCCATTTCCAGAACAGGCTCTTCGTGCTCGACCGCCGGGTGTGTTTCGGTGGGGATGGTTTCGCCACGGGCGATCGCTTCCAAGCGGCCGGTGATGCCGATGCGGCGGGCCTTGCTCGGAGCGTCGCTGCCCGGCCTGCTTGGGCGGACGGCGGGTAGTGGGATTGGAGTTGTCATGGGGCGTTGAGGGATGGGGGATGAGGGATGAGGGATGAGGGAGAACGGTTAGCGGGACAACGCGCCCTCACCCCAACCCTCTCCCGGAGGGAGAGGGAGTACGCGCAAGCGGACGTGCTGTTTCTTTTTACTCTCCACTTTCCACCTTTCACTTTTTACGCTTCACTCTCATCGTTCATCTCTCATCTCTCATCTCTCAACCCTTCTAAAAATGCGCCGCCAAAAAGCGTCGGCTAAGTCGGGCACGCAACCAAACCGCCGCCAGGTTAAGCATGGCGATAATCGCGATCAACAGCAAGGTGGTGGTGAAGACCATCGGCTTGGCCGCTTCGCTGTTGGGACTTTGAAAACCAAGGTCGAACACTTGAAACGCCAGATGCATGAAACTTCTTTGGGGGTGGAAAAACGGCGGCACGCCATCGAGCGGTAGCTTGGGCGCCAGCTTCGCCGCGCCCACCAGCATCAGCGGCGCCACCTCGCCGGCGCCACGGGCCATGGCCAGAATCATGCCGGTCATGATGCCCGGCATGGCCCGCGGCAACACAATGCGGCGAATGGTCTGCCACTTGCCGGCGCCGCAGGCAAAAGAGCCTTCGCGCATCGAACGCGGCACGGCGGCCAGCGCTTCTTCGGTGGCGACAATCACCACCGGCAAGGTGAGCAACGCCAGTGTCAACGACGCCCAGAGCAAGCCGCCTTTGCCATAAGTGGGACTGCCGGCCGCCGATCGCGCCGGAAAGAATCCATGAAAGTACGGCGCTTCGGCCAGCACCACGACAACCAGGGCCACGCTCGCCAACCACGCGCACACCGCCAGGCGGCCAAACCAGCGCTGGCCGGCGCCCGGCCGCAGGCTGGCCCAAGAGAAAACGGCGGCGGCCAAAACGGCGACCACCAGCGTGCCGAGGGCCGCCAGCCACGGCGCCTGTCGCCACGGCGTGGCCGACCCGTGATCGATAAACCCTCCCACGATGTAACAGAAAAAACCCAGGCCAAACACGCCAAACACAATGCTGGGCACGCCCGCCAGATTGTTGATGGCGATGCGCACGGCGGCCACCACCGGCCCGCCGCGCGAATACTCTCTTAAATAGAGTGCGGCCAGCACGCCAAAGGGCACGACGGCCACGGTCATCAACAGCGTCATCAGCACCGTGCCAAAAATGGCCGGATAGACGCCGCCTTCGCTGTTGGCCTCGCGCGGATCGTCCGTCAAAAACTCCCACCAACGCGAACCATACACGGCCAGCTTTTCAGCAAAACCAAGCTGATTGGCCGGGTACGCCCGCACAATGTCGGCCAGTTCCAACCGGGCGGATTGGCCATCGGCGGTGGCCAGCACGATTTGAAAGCGGTCGTTCTCTTTTTCGATTTCGGCAATCCGCGGTTGCATCTCCGCCGCAACTTTCTCCGCGTGCGCTTTCGCTTCTTCCAGGCTTAAACGCCTGCTTTGCCAGGCGGGCGAACCTTCGCCGCCACGCATTTCGATGCCGCGCAGTTCGAGCCGCTCGTCTTCAAGCGCGTCGTGAGCGACGCCGATTTGGGCTTCCAGGCCGCGCCGCTCGCGCCAGCGTGTACGCACGTCTCGATGATGTTTATCAAACTCGCGCCAAACTTCTTCCGGCGTGTCGGCCACCACCTTTCCCTCCACCAGAAACTGCGCCGGAAAACCATAGAACCGGCCCCACGAGAGACGTTCCATCAACAACGCCCACTCTGGCGCGGTTGCGTCGGCGATGAGCATGTCGCTGACCCATTGAAAATGGGTATTCGTCAGTTCAAAATTGCCGGTGCGCACCAGCTCGCGGCTCGCCAATCCGTCGTTTTGCTCGATCACCGCGCGGGCCTGTGTGCTGTAAGCTGACGACCCACCCTCACCCCGACCCTCTTCCCGAGGGATAGGGAGATCACTGGCTTCCAGCTCGGCGTAAAACGGCTCTTCAGGCCGGAAGGTTTCACGCCGCGTGATTTCGCCCATCACTTTTTGCCCGTTGCGCAGCGTCAGTTCGACCACCGGCGCCGGCCAGAAGGTGGCAATGCCTTGCAGAAAAATAAAACCCAACAGCACGACGATCATGACCAGCGCGACGGCCAGCGCGCCGCCGGTTAGCCAGACCATCGGCTCGCCGTGCGCGGTCAGCGGCGTGCGGATCTTACGCCGCGGACGCCGCCGTCGTTCGGAGGGCGGCGAGGTGGGGCCGGGGGCGGCTAAGGTGGTGGACGTGCTCATAACTGAAACGCTCGCTTGCGGAATCGCTGACGCACCCGTTCCGCCACGGTGTTCAAAAGAAAAGTGATGGCGAACAACACCAGTGCCGCCAAAAAGAGCGTGCGATAATGCGTGCTGTCTTTCACGGCTTCGGGCAATTCCTCGGCGATGTTGCCCGAAAGTGTCCGAAAGCCGTTAAAAATGTTCCAGTCAAGCACCGGTGTGTTGCCGGCGGCCATGAGCACAATCATGGTTTCGCCCACGGCGCGGCCCAAGCCGATCATCACGGCCGAGAATAGTCCGCTCATCGCCGTGGGAATGATAATCCGCACGGCGGTTTGCCAGGGTGTGGCGCCGGCGCCGAGCGACGCCGAGCGCAAATGTTCGGGCACAGTCGAAAGCGCGTCTTCAGCAATGGTGTAGATGATTGGAATAATGGCGAAGCCCATCATCAGACCCACCACCAGCGCGTTGAGCTGCTCATAGGTGCCTTCAAACGTGCCGCGCGGATCGAAACCGGCGCTGGTGAGCGTCCACGAGAGCGACAGCGCCACGCCAAACGCCGCCGCGGTCGCCGAGATGAACTTGAGCAACTCGATCGCCGCCGTGTAGCCCTCACTCCAGTTCGCCGCGCGCGACCGCAAGATTGGGTTGACGTAGCTTGCCAGCGCCCAGGCGGTGAAAAGCCCGGCTAGCGGCAGCAGCAGAAGGAGCCAGCCGCCGGTGCCGGTGCCGGTGTGGCCGGCCAGCCAGAGCATCATGTCGCCGGCGAAAAACAACCTTTCCACCAGCGGCGCGATAAGCACAGCCAGCCAGCAGCCGAGGGGCAACGTCAGGCAAATCGCCACGAACCGCCAGTGGCTTAACCGCGTGCGAGCGCTCTTGGGCAAAAGCTGCCAGACGAACGCGGCCAAAAGTAAAGTCATCGGCACGCACGCCATACCTGTGAGAATGGTCGTCAAGCCGCGTTCGATCAGCGGCGCCAACACCAACGCCCCCAGAAAGCCCAGCACCACGCTCGGCAAACTGGCCATCAGTTCGATGGTTGGTTTGATGCGTACACGGACGCGTTTGTGCAAAAACTCGCTCGTGTAAACGGCCGCCAACAGCGCCAGCGGCATGGCGATCAGCAACGAGTAGAAAGTGGCCTTGAACGTGCCGAAGATCAGCTTCGTCAGGCCCAGCTTTGGCTCGAAGCTGTCGTTGCCGCCCGACGATTGCCACTCGTGCGAAGGCGCGTCATAACCTTCGTACCAGACCGGCATGAACAACGACCAGAGCGAGACTTCGGGATGCGGCACGTCAAGCCGGAATGTTCGCATCCGCTCGGCGCCGATCGCCAAGATGCCATCATCGCGCGGAAAGATCGCCAAAGACCGCGCCGGCTGATGGTGATCGCCGCGGCTCTCCAGCAACAGCGAATCGTTAGTGACGTAAAACAATCGCACGTCGCCGTTGGCATAAGCGGCGGCCAGCGTGCGCAGGCGGCTGCTGGTCGCCAACGACGTCACGGCCGCATCTGGCCCGGCGAGCAGATGCGCGGCGACCAGGCCGGAGCTTTCTTCGCCGCTGGCGCCCGCGGCAGGACCGACGTCGCCGGAGGATGGGCCTCCTGGCCCGTCACCAGTTGGGGTGACGGCCTGGGAAGGCCATCCTCCTCGATCACCTGGAAACGTATCATCGCCGCTCGCGTTCGGCTTATGCACGCGAAACCAGGCTTGAATTCGGCCAGTGCTGTCGCCCACCACCAAGGTCTCTTTGCCGACGAGCATGTCGGTGGCTGTCACCGTGGCGCCGGCTTGGGAGAGCACGTTGTTTAACTCGGCAAATTGTGGCTTGCCGAGCTTTTGCAAATCGTACCGCACCAAGGCGCCGTCTTTCCAAATCACCAGCAGATTGTTGGCGATGCCTGAAAGGTAAAGGGCCACTGGTCTGTCGGTAGGCGCCAGCGCGGGTAATGGCAATTCAATATCCCGCTGTTGAACACCCGCCCTTCGTCGTTTCAAGCCGCTCGCGGCTTTAAGCGTGGTCAGCCGCAGCCTGCCATCGTCCGCAAAACTGGCGATCACCGTGGTGTGGCCGCGTTTGGCAACGTCGAGCAATCGAATTCCCGCCGTGGCGATTTTAATCGGGGCGTCCAATTCCGACGTTAGTTCATAGCGGCGGAAGCGGTGTTCGGCCGCCCGTTCGAGGAGCGATCGCTCTTGAAGTTCCGTTTGTCCAACATCGAGCCGCCGCAATTCCGGCGGCAATGCGGTCGGCTGTACAAACGAAGTTTGCAACGCGATGTTTCCCAGCCGGACGCTGCCATCGGCGAAGCCAACCGCCAGGCGATCATCGGAATCGAGTGTGGAAACGCTGGTCAGTTCAGCATCGTCGGTCAGTTTATGACGCCAGACGCTCTTGCCGGCGTGGCCGCTATCGAGCCGAAAAAAGTCGAGCGATCCGTCCGGCAGCAACGCCCAACCGGCAACGCCGTTTTCAGCGACGGCCGTTCGCAGGGGGGGCGTTTTCCAGGGCGCAGCCGCCGGCGGCAATTCGTCAATGGCGCCGCCTGCAAACAGCGGCAGCACCGACCAGACGAGAAACACGCAAACCATCGACACGGCCACGATCGTGCCGATGCCGCCCGCCACGATCAGGCTATGCGCCAAGACAT
>DASVGM010000046.1:0-25732 GCA_036379555.1 Pirellulales bacterium
ACCCTGAACCCTGAACCCTGAACCCTTCCCTTTGTAACGATTCTACCGGCGCCCACCGCTCCCGCGCCGCTCCCGCGGCATATTTTCTCCAAAGTGCGTCATAGCAACTGCCGATAGTGCCCTAATAGATGCCCGGCACGAGCGATTTCGCTCGCGCTGGCAAGGATGTCGAGTGGGCTGCCGGGCAGAACGCATATTTAAGATTTGTGGGCGCGAGTTACGGTTGTGAGACCTGGGCAATCTCTCTCGCGGGCAAGCTGGTTCGGGATGAGCGACATGCCAAACTCCGCATCAAGCTTGGTTTAGTCCCTCCTTCAACCTTTTGGGAAAACCGAAATGACCCGTATCAATACGAATCTAGTTTCGCTCCAAGCGCAAAACAATCTCTACAACAACGAGAACTCGCTGCAAACCTCTTTGCAACGGCTTTCCACCGGTTTGCGAATCAATTCCGGCAAGGACGATCCCAGTGGCTTGATCGCCGCTTCGGTGCTCGGCAGCGAAGTGACCGGCATCAGCCAGGCCATCACCAACAGCCAGCGGGCCAACAACATCGTGGCCACGGCCGACGCCGCATTGGCTCAGGTCAGCACGCTGCTCACCGATATTTCGGGCCTGGTGCAAGCCTCAGCGAACAAAGGCGCCATTTCCTCAGCCGAAATCGCGGCCAATCAGGTGCAGGTCGATAGCGCCATCCAGAGCATCGACCGCATCGGACAAACCACCGTGTTCGGCGGCGACCTCCTGCTCAACGGCAGCAAGGCGTTCAACGTGGCCGGCAACCTGGGCAACGTCTTCAGCAGCGCCGCGGATGTCCAAGTTTCGTCGTTCAATCCACAGATGCACAACACGTCAAGCCCCAACAGCGACGTGAAAGTCAGCATTGCGCAGAGTGCCACCCAAGCCACGGTCAACCTGGTCGGCTTTTCGGGATCGTCGGCGACCGGACTCAATAACCTGTCGCTCGGCACTTCAACCCATGCCACGTCCACCCTAGCGGGTTTGGGCGCAGGCGCCACCGGCCTGACCAACAGCATTGCCAACCTGAGCGTGGCCGGCGGAGCCAACGGAACGCGCGCGGTTCAGAATCTTAACGTGGCCGGTCTGACGGGACTCAGCGCGGGCAACACGACGACGCTCACCATCGCCAATGGCGATGTCTCGGGCGCCACGACGACCGTTACCCTGGCCAACAATTCCGTCATACCCGGCAACAACGCCGCCGCGCAGTACATCGCCGATCAGGTGAACGCCAGCACGAACAAATCCGGCGTCTACGCCACGGCCAGCGGCACCACGGTGGCGTTGTATTCATTGAATGTCGGCGGCGACGCCAGTTCGGTGCAGGTCACCGCGACCGGCGGCACAAACCCCGACAAGGCAGCCTATACAGGCGCTCTTGGAGCCGTCACGGCCGGCACCGCCGTCGGCGCGGGCACCACCGGCAACCTGACCACGCTCGCCATCACCGGCAGCAAAAACGGCAGCAATCCGGTCTTCGTGACCTTTGACAATACGCAGGCCATCAACAACAGCAACACCATTGTCAACGCCATCAACGCGCGCAGCAATGAAACGGGCGTTGTCGCCTCTCTGGGCAAGGATGGCGTCGCCGGAACCGGTCTGGGCGCCAGCGTGATTCTGACCGACACCGCGACCGGCACAACGTCGTCGGTCACGGCCGCAGCCTTGGCCAACGGCGCCATGGGATCGTACACCACCAACACGAGCGACGCCACTCAACTCACCGCGGGCACGACCGACGTCGCCGGCTCGACCGGCACGTCGAACACGCTCAATTTGCAGATTACCGGCGACTTGGGCAGCGCGGTCATCACCGTCAACAATGACGCGGTGTTGAACAACGTCTCCGCCTTGGTCGGCGCGATCAACACCGTCACCTCGCAAACCGGCGTCACGGCGGGTGGCAGCGGCGTCGGCGGCAACGTCACCCTCACCAGCCAGGCCTACGGTTCGCAAGCGCAAGTGAGCATTCAAGCCATTTCCGCCACGAACTCCGCCGATGTCACCTTGTTCAATTCCGCCACCACACAGCAAACCGCGGCGGGAAAAGACGTGCAAGGCACGGTGACCGACGGCGCGGGCAGCGGGCAATTCATCGGCCAAGGTTCGCAAATCAACTACTCCGATTCTTCCGTGGCGTTTACCGCCAACACGGACCCGTCTCTTGCCGCGCCCACCGCCACCAGCACCACCCTCAAAGGTTCCGCATTGTCAGGTTTGACGGCTTCCGGCACCGACATGGAGTCCGTTCAACTTCAGGTCAGCGGATCGCTGGGAACCGCCACCGTCAGCGTGAACGTGAACGATCTGAAAAACGACAGCCGGGCCTTGGTCGATGCCGTCAACTCCGTTTCGACCACGACCGGCGTGACCGCCAGCACGTCGGCGAACGGCTCCGGCTCGTTCGCCGGTCAAGATGTTGTGTTCTCCGCCGCCGCGGCGGGTTTTGGCGGCAAAGTGCAGATTACCGCGACCGGCGGTTCCGGCACGAACGCGGCGGCCAATGAAGCCGCCTTTAACACCGCCGGCAACTTCACCAACAACGTGGCCGGCGCCAATGTTCCCTCCGGCACCACCGCCAACTTCGGCGTCACCGGCGGGGCGCTCTTCCAGATCGGGCCGCAAGTCAACTTCGCCAACCAGGTGAACGTGAACATCGCGGCCGTGAGCAGCGCCCTGCTGGGCCGCGATTCCAGCACCACTGGAAACCTCAGTCTTCACGACCTGATGACGGGCGGAAGTCAGGTTCTCAGCAGCAGTAATCTATCCAACGCCGCGACCATCATCCAGCAAGCGATTAGTCAAGTCGCCACGTTGCGAGGCAAACTTGGCGCCTTGCAAGCCAACGTCTTGCAAAGCAACATCACCAGCCAACAGACGGCCCTAGTGCAAGTCACGTCGGCCCAAAGCAGCATTCAGGACGCCGACTTCGCCACGGAAACCGCCAACCTGACCCGCGCCCAAGTGCTCGTGCAGGCCGGCACCAGCGTGTTGGCCATCGCCAACCAGCAGCCGCAGGCCGTGCGGTCCTTGTTGCCAAGGGCCTAATAGCCCAGATTCGTTAAACCAGCCGGTCGGCCAGACGCGCGCGGCGGGCCGACCGCGTTTCTGGTGGGCAATGCCCTCTATATAAAAGGCTTTCGCCATGGCCGGAATTGGAAGCGTCACATCCCCATCAAACGCGGCTTCGTCATCGTCCGGCTCATCGTCGCCTTTCGTACCGGTGGCGGGCCAGGGGTTGCTCGCTTCCAGCACCGGACTCGTCAGCGGCCTGCAAACGCAGCAGATCATTCAGGCTCTCTTGACCTTCGATCAAGAGCCTGTCACCACGCTCAACAATAAAATCAGCGGCGAGCAGAATCAACAGAGCGCCTACTCGACGCTCTCGTCGCAGTTGACCGCGCTGCAAAACGACGCTCAGCAGCTATCCAGCGCCGCCGTGCTCGGTTCGCGCAATGTGAGCAGTTCAAACTCTTCGCTGCTGACCGGCAGCGCCAACGCCTCGGCGCCGCTGGCCAGCTACCTCGTAACCCCGGTCGCGCTTGCTCAAACGCAAGAGCTTCTTTCCAATGGCTTCGCCAACACCACCAGCGCCCCGGTCGGTCAGGGCACCATCCTGGTCAAGTTGGGCGGCTTCGTCAATCCCGCGACACCGCTGGCGCAGCTCAACGGCGGGGCCGGTGTCGCCCCTGGCAAAATCAACATTACCGACCGCGCGGGGGCGACCGCCACGATCGATCTCAGTAGCGCGCGAACGATCGACGACGTGGTGAACGACATCAACCAGAACGGCAATATTCCGGTCAAGGCTTCCCTCAGCGGCGGTTCGCTGGTGATTACCGACTCATCGACGCCGTCGGGGCCGCCGGCTCAGGCGACGCTCACCGTGACGAACGTCGGCAATGGAACCACGGCCACCGATCTGGGAATTGCGGGGTCAGTCACCGGCAACGCGACGCTGACCGGCGGCAACCTGGTTTATCTCTCCAACTCGACTCCGCTGGCAATGCTGAACGACGGCAACGGCGTCGGCACCGCTCCGGGTGTGCCCGATTTCACCATCAACCTGCAAGATGGCAGCAGCTTCTCCGTGCAGCTTGGTTCGGCCGCCACCATGCAAGACGTGCTCAACGCCATCAACAATAACAGCCAAAACGGCGGCAAACTCACCGCGTCGACCTCCGGCAACCATCTCGTGCTTACCGATCACACTACCGGATCGAACACGCTGACTGTTTCGGCGCTGAACGGCAGCACCGGCGCCAAATACCTCGGCATTCTTGGCTCGGCCCAGTCAGGCGGCGTACTCACCGGCGGCGCGCTGCTGCCCGCGCTCGATAGCGTACTCTTGAAAGACCTCAATGGCGGGTCCGGCATCACGACGCCCGGCAGCATCGCGCTGACGGATCGCAGCGGCGCCACGGCAACCGTCAATCTGGCCAACGCCTCGTCGCTGTCGGACGTCATCACGGCCATCAATGGCGCCGGCCTGGGGCTTACGGCGGCGGTCAACGCCGCGGGCGATGGCATTCAAATCAGCGACACGACGGGCAAAACCACCTCGAACCTGATCGTCGCCGACGTCAGCGGAGGCACCACCGCGGCCGATCTGCACATCGCCACCGATTCCGCCTCGAATAGCGTCAACAGCGGCGATCTGAACGAGCGCTACATCAGCACCACCACCGCGCTCAGCCAACTCAACGGCGGCGCCGGCGTTCAATATGGCTCCTTCCAAATCACCGATTCAAAGGGCAAAAGCGCGGTCGTGAGCCTGTCGGCGGCCAATGCCACCACCGTCGGCAACGTGATCACGGCCATCAACACCGCAGGTGTCGGCGTGCATGCCAGCATCAACGGCACCGGCGACGGCATTCTGCTGAGCGATACGGCCGGCGGCGGCGGCACGATGCAAGTCACCGATTTAGCCGGCACGACCGCGGCCGGCTTGAACATCGCCGGCGGCGCCGTGAACGGACAGATCAACGGGGCCTTTCGCTATTCCGTCACGGTTGGCCCCAATGACAGCCTCAGCACGCTCCAGCAAGATTTCGCGAACTCCAAAGCCCCGATCACCACCAATATTCTCAACGACGGCGGCGGCTCCAATCCTTATCACATCATGCTCGGCAGCACGCAAAGCGGTTTGGCCGGGCGATTGCTCATTGACACCGGAACGACCGGGCTGTCGCTTGCGACCCTCACGCCCGCCACCAACGCCGTGATTCAGGTTGGCACGGGCGGCGGCAGCAATCTGCTCTTCACCTCGGCGACCAACACCTTCACCAATATTTTGCCCGGCCTGACGCTCAACGTGGGCGGCACGAGCGCCACGCCCGTCACCGTGACGGTCGGCCAGGACACGAGCGCTTTGACCAACGCCCTGCAAAACTTCGTGAACGACTTCAACACGGTCAACGGCACGATCGCCCAGGACGACAATTATAATACGGCCACGCAGACCGCCAGTGTGTTGTACGCCGATCCGACGATCAGGCAAATCAGCAATTCGTTGATGGGTTTCATCACCGGCAGTTTTGGCAACTCCAGCGATCAGACGCGCGGCCTGTTGCAAATGGGCATCACGCTTTCCAACGGGCAGCTCAGCATCAACAGTTCGGCCTTGCAAGCGGCGCTGGCCGCCGACCCTGCCGGCATCCAAGATTTTTTGGGCAACGCCTCGAGCGGCATGGCGACCAAGCTCACGCAGGCGTTGCAGAACATAACCGCGCCCTACTCCGGTTCCATCGCCCAGCAGGTCAACAACCTGAACCAGCAGATCAGCGATCAACAATCGCAGGTCACCTTTCTCAACGCGCAAATCGCGGCCAAGCAAACACTTCTGCAAAACCAGTTCGCCAACATGGAAAGCAACCTGGCGACCATCCAGTCGCAGGGCAACACGCTGTCGCAGTTGGCGAACATGGCCACTTTCTACGCCAACTACGCCAACGGCGGCGGCTCCGGCGGCTCCTCTCACTAAGCTAAACCATCATGATGTATAACCGACCCAGCGAAAAATATTTTGCGGACCAGGTGTTGACCGCCAGCCCGCAGCGGCTGCAATTGATGTCGCTCGACGGCGCGCTGCAGTATGCCCGCAGAGCCATTCAGCACTGGGAGGCGGGCAAGATTTATGAAGGGGGCGAAGCCCTCATCGGCTGTCAACAGATTGTCGCGGAACTGCTCCGCGGCCTGCGGCCCGAACAAGCGCCGGAGCTCGTCGCTCAAGTCACCGCTCTGTATCATTTTGTGTTCCGCACGCTGGTGGAAGCGGCGTCGCAACGCAGCGTCAGCAAGCTCAACGAAGCGATCGCGGTGCTCGAAATCGAGCGTGAAACGTGGCGGCAGGTGTGCGAACGGCTTGGCTCTGCGCTGGAAGCGCCGGCGCCCTCCGCCGCGCCACGGGCGCCGCACTTCATGCCCGCCCACGATGCCCCGGCGGAACGATTCAGCATCGACGCCTGACTCTTGGAGTGCGGCGATTCATCGCCGCTTTCTTTCGTCGCGGAGCGACCTTCACTTTTTCGGCTGAGCGGGTCTCATTCAGCGGCGCCAACGCCGAAGATCCGTTCGACGTTGCCGCGCAATACCTGCCGGCCAAGATCGAGCGCGCGCTGCTCCGTCCACTCGCGGTCGATCACAAACCTTTCGGCCAGAATCTTCGCCAAGATTCGTTTATACATCGCGAACTTGGGCAGCGCGAATTCCAGCTTGTACATGTCGCTGTAATAGCCGATTTGTTTCGTGCTCGGCACCGCTTCCAACCGCGCGGCGGCGTCGTGCTCGATGAACGCCGGCGTGTTGGAATACCACCAATGCCCGTTGGTGACGACGTTGGGAAAAACCCAACTGTAGCTCGCCAACTCCTGTCCGGTCACGCTGGCCAGCACGGAGACGGGAAACGTCACTTGCGGAAAGGCGTTGAAAAGCTCGCGATACTGAATCAGCGACACGCGGCTATCGTAAAGGTCTTGCCCCTGGTAAACCCCCGCCGCATAGACGCCGCGATTCACGCCGATCATCAAATCGAACGGCAGCCGCGTCTCGGCGCAGAATTCGGCGAGCGTCCAAAACACGAACATCGCCAAGGTATTTTTCTCGGCCGCCGGCGCGGCCGGTCCCTGCGAAAGCACCGCCGCCAAGGCGCGTTCGGCGTCGGCCGCGTTCACCTTGCGCGGAGTAAAGTCGGGTGGCAGCGAAATGGCGCAGGCCTTCGCCCCATGCGTTTGAAAGTGTCGAAACAAGCGACCGATGGCCTCGCGCAGCGTCTGTACCGTGCGCAGCGATTGGCCGCTGGCGCGCTCAAGCCGCTCTTGCACCTCGCGCTTGGCCAGATGAAACACCAGGTCGTCGGTGCGCAGGCAGGGAATATAAAGCCGCGTGTCGAAGCCGATCAGCGGGTCGTCAAAGTCGTTGGTCAGAAACACGGCCTCCAAGCGGCTGCGCTCGAGCACCTGATCCGCCCAATCGGGCGCGGCCATGCGCGCCTCGGTGGCGTCGTACACGCTTTCCCAGTTGTCTCGCGTCAAGCGCTCGGCGTGGACATGAAACAGCTTTTGCAGCATCTCCATGAACCAACTGTATTGGATCGTGTTTTCCAGCGGGCCGAGCGCCTCCACCAGTCGGCCCACTTTTTCCTTGGGACTGATGCCGGTTTCCTCAATGCGCTCTTTGGCCATGCCCGCCGAATGGGTCAGCTCAGTGTAATAATGATAGCCGAGAACGTCGGCCAAGGTTTTGGAGGCCGGCGCGTGCGGATTGATGTGCGTGTGCGGGTCGATTAAAACGAGCGAGTCAAGCTCGCTGAACAGGCGTTGGCGCAGGGCGTATGACATACCCCCGATTTTAAGATTCCGCCGGCGGCTTGCCAACTCCGGCATCGCTCAGAGGCTATCCGAAAACTCGCATTTCGCCGTGGCAGCGCATCGTGGGGCGGCTCGCCGAGCCGTCTTTCGCATCCAGACGGGCCGGCGGCATGGGGCTGAACTCGCCTGATTCCATGTAGCCCTTCATGATGTTGACGCCGTCCTTCTGATCGAACGACACGCCCGAAACCTCGTCAAAGCAGACCACGTCGTACAAATTGAAAACGATTGCGCGTCAGAATCCGGAGTGTGCGGCCGCCAGGGTCGTTCCCAAAGATTGGCTGCGGGCCGTTCCCTTGCTGCTGAAAAAGCATCGCCCGATTCATACCGTGCGTGATTTCATTCGCGCCTTGGTGCAACTTGGCGGCTTCCTGGGTCGCAAAGGTGATGGTGAGCCCGGCTGGCAAACGATAAAAATGCGAAGAAAAAAGCGGGACGATCTCTTTACGCCGGTGGAGTAGTGATTGACCGCTAGAAACGACGGCAGGCGGCGCCGCCTCCCCTCTTTTTCGCGCCAGCGTCCGCTGCCAAAGGCAGCGGACGCTGGCGCGAAAACGAGGAGGCAGTCGATGGTGTCGCGAAAACGCGATCAATCCGCGAACTTTTCGGGGCGCAGCAACTTTTCCATTTCGGGCTCGCGCATATTTTGGGGCGAGGCGACGTACTCCCCGGTGTTGATCGTCGGCTCAACCCGTTTGCCGCGCAGGTGCAAAACCATCTGCTTCACTGCTAAATAACCCATGTTCACGGGGTCTTGCAAGACGATGCCATCGACTTTTCCCGCCGACATGCCTTCAATCAGCCGGGCGTTGGGATCAAAGGCGATGAAATGGATCTTGCCGGCAAGGCCCTCGTTCTCCAACGCGCCCAGCATGCCATTGCTGTTCGACTCGCACACCGTGAAGATGCCATTGACTTCGTCGCGGTGCTTCAGCAGCATCTGCTGACAGTTGTCGAGCGCTTGCTCGGCCGTGGTGCCCGCGTACTGGTTGGAAGAGATGACCTTAACGGCGGGATATTTTTCTCGAAGCGTCGTCAAAAATGCCTCTTCACGTTGCAGCGTACTCTCGCTGCCGGGCTGATAACGCATGAGCACCACGTTGCCTTTGCCGCCGAGCACCTCGGCCAATCGCTCCGCCGCCAACATGCCGCCGCGGTAATTATCCGTGGCCACGTAACTTACCACCACCTCGGAATTGTCTAGCCCGCTATCGAAAATGACCGTGGGAATTCCTTCATTGCGGGCGGCCTCAACCGGGGCGATCAGGGCCTGCGAATCAAGCGGAGCGAGGCAGATGCCATTGACCTGCTGCACGCGGAAATCATCGACGATGTTGATCTGTTGTTCGCGGTCGTTTTCTTGCAGCGGCCCCTTCCAGAGAATCTCAACGCCGCCCAACTCCTTGGCGGCGTCTTCCGCGCCGGCATGCACCGACGACCAGAACTCGTGCGTACTCCCTTTAGGAATGACCGCGATCTTGAGCGTTTTAACTTCCGGTTTTTCGCCGTCTTGGGGGGGGGCCTGCTTGCTTGGCGCGCCGTTGCAGCCGATGACGAGAGCGAGCGTGATTGCCGCCGGCCCAAGGTGCTTCATGAGCGTCGTCCCTGCCCTCGGCCTCGGCCGCGGCCGCGCCCGCCGCTGGGGCTGGGGTGTTTCGCCCGCGACTCCATATTGGCGGAAACAATCACGCCAATGGCCTCATCCCAACTGGGAATGGCCCGATGGCTTGGGCGCCCGCCATGCTCGTCGTTCTCGTCTTCATGATCGGCATCAAAATCATCCGCCGCCAGGCTCTCGCTGGAGGGTGTTTCCAGGTCGGATTCGTCGAGATCGGCAACATCATCTTCGTCGTCGTAGTCGGCATTGGCGGCCCGTCGCGAGGGCTTTTCGGCCGCCGCTTCTCCGTCGCGTCTGCGACCGCGTCGGCGGCGACGGCGGCGGCGTTTATCGTCGAGTTCTTGAGCGGCCACGGCCTCTTCCAATGGCTCGCGCTCATCGTGTTCGGCAATGGGCGAAGCTTCAATGGCGTCGACAATTTCGTCAATATGCTCGCGTTCGTCCTCCGACTGCTCGCTCGGCTGCCCTTCGCCGGAATCGCGTCCCCGGCGACCACCGCGCCGCCTCCGGCGTTTGCGGCCGCGCCGCGAATCGTCTTCTGAAGCGCGCTGGCGAGGCGTGTCAACGCCGGCTTCTTCGCTCCAATCCAAATCGTCCTCAGCCAACACCAAATCGTCGACAAAGTCGGCCGACACCATTTCGTCGGCCAAAAGCCCCTCCGCGGGCGGCTCGGGAAAACGCTCTCGCTCTTCACGAGGGGCAGAGCGCTCACCGCCGCCCCTGCGCCTGCCGCGCTCACCGCGTCCGCCTTCACGCCGCCCGCGAGACTCGTGCCGCTCGCCACCTTCTCGCCCGCCACCTTCTCGCCTGCCGCCTTCTCGCCTGCCGCCTTCTCGCCCGCCGCGATCGCGGCCATCGCCCTCTCGGCGCGCCGGCCGAGGAGTGTCTTCCACCGTTGCGGCGGTATCATCGGGCGCCGTCGCTTCCGTGACAACAACCGGCCGGGGCGGGCGAACGGGCTTTGGCGCTGCCGAGGAGACCGGCTTGGGCGGACGCGGCGGTACATCAATGCCCAAGGTGGTCGCCACGTCGTCCCAATCGCTTTTGGGGCGTTCCACGGGCGACACAACCGGTCGCGGTTTTTTGGGGGCCGGGGGAGTTACGATGGGCGCCGGCTTTACCGTGCGTGGCGCGGCCTCCACGCCAAGCTCTTCGACCAACGAATTCCAATGACTCGATTTTTCGCTTTCCGACATGCAATTACGAACCTTATGAATGCTTTCGCCCGTAACGAGGCACCGCTCGGGCGCTTTAGTATAGATGGACCTTGCCTCATTGAAAAGCCAAGCATGAATCTTCGCTCAACCGTGAATCTTCGCTCAAGAAGGGGGGCCGGTCAATCCACCCGCCGATACTCACCATAGTTGCGGAGGGCCAGGCTGGCGAGAAAGAGATCGAAGGGGTTGAATGGCCCCGCGGCGCCGACGCCGATGCCAATGGTGTTGATGGTCATTCGCCGCGTGCGGTTCAACTGCGAAATTGTTTCGACAATCAGGGCCGGGTTGTCAATCAGCCCGCCGGCGGGTTCGCCGTCGGTCAAGAAATAAATCGCCTCCGCGTCAAAGGCGAAGGCGGCTTGCAAGGCATTAAACGAGGCCGTCTGCGGACCAAGTCCGCGCGACATCACCCAGGCGATGGCTGCGGTCTTGTTCTCCAAGGTCGCCGGTAATAATTGGTCAGACCACGGCGAAACGAAGATGTCGAAGGCCAGCACGCTAAACAAAGCGTCGTCCGGCAAAGCCGCGATCGCCATCGCCAACTGGCCCTTGGCCGCCGCGATGCGCACGCCCGCCATGCTGCCTGACGTATCGATGACAAACACCATGCGCGAGGCGTACACCGGCAAGCCATAGTAGTTGACTTTGGACGAAAGCGTGTCGGTCAGGCTGAATGTTTTGCCGCCCTCTTGCGGAGGTTTGCCTTGGCGGGCCTGCCACCATTTGGCCCAGGCGGGCGGATCGAGACCGAGCTTTTGACCGGTGACGAAGGTCAGCCGCCGCACAATGTCTCCACGCACCTCGCCGGTCGCCGTTTGCAGCATCTGTACCAGCGCGTCAATCGCGGCGGGCAACGAGCTGCGCGCCAACGCCTGCACGACCGCTCGGCGGACGGCGAAAGATCGGTTAAACGCCGGCCGCTTGGCGATCTTGGCCAGTGTCGCCACACTGGTCGAACTGCTCGCACTGATGGCGCCGCTCACACTGGCTTGCGCGCCCAACTCATCGACCAGGGTGAGCACCAACAACACCCCGGCCTCCGCCTTGGCGGCAATGTCGTCGAACAATTCCAACGAGCGACGTTCGATGTCGTGATCGTCGGCGGCCAGCATCACGCCAAGCATGGCGATGGTCGTTTCCTTAGGCTTGGCATGCTTGATGTCTTTCGTGACGCAACCGAGAAGATAATCCGCGACGGGCGGCGCGCCGTTCATTTCCACCAAAGTGTCAAAACTGGCATGCCGCACGTCGTCGTAGCCGCTGCCAAGGCCATGCTGGGCCAAAAACCGGGCCGCTTCCGCCGTGGGATAATCGAGCATCGACCGGGTGGCGGGAACGCGGATGTGCGGCTTGCGGCTCTTCATTTTTTGCAACACGCCGCGTTGCACCTCGCGCGACGGGCCCTCGACCACGGTGGCGGGCGCCGTGGGGCCGCTTGTTGACGCGCTTTTTGGCGGCGGCTCCTCGGCGGCTGCGCATACAACCGGTTCGAGCGGAAGAATGAGCGCGCAGCACGCTATGGCCAGCGCTGGCGCGGTGGGAAAGAGGGAATTCATGGCGATCTCCGTTGGACAGCCCCACGGACGCGCCTCGATTCTAATCCAGCCGCGCGACAATTGCCAACGAATCACGGTAAACATGCAGCCATCGAGCCGAATTGCTCACAGCCCTGGCGAAAGAGTGACAGCGTATGTCGCAGAATTCGTAAGAATTCTGGCCGTAAACTAATGCCACGGCCCGACTTCTCACGAAGTCGGCTACGGGCCGGTGCGCAATGCGGGCTAAATATCCACGATCACTTCCGCCAACCAACAGTCGGGCATCTGCTCGACCCTCAGTCCGTGATAGGTGATGGCCTTCACTTCGCGCTCCGCTCGATGCCGGTTCTCATCAAGCGGCTCGCCACGCGCCGTCGCCTGCAACCCATCCTCATCAAGCCGCACCGTGAAATCATTGAGCAGCAAATGTTCCGAGTCAAACAAGTAGAGGATCTCGCTCAACCAATCGAACAGCAGGTCGTCGCGGCGCGTGCCGGTCACGCGCAACGTCACTTCACGCTCAGGCCGAATGTCCTGAAGGTTCGCTACGATGATCGCGGTCAGCCCGCGGCCGGCGTCGGCGAAGAGGCTTTCCAGATCGGGCGCTTTGACACGCAAGCCCAGATCGGCTGTATGCTCAAATGTTTCGTACATGCTATTCGACGCGGATTAGATTTCTCAAATACGGGTCGTATCTTTCAAGACTTCGTAAAAACCCTGAGGCGTTGGATTCACGAAGGTATAATCTTTCCCTAGCCAGCGTCTCAACTCAGCATCAGTAAACACTCGCGCTGCTTGGCAGGCGGCGTGAAATGAATTCTGTGGGTCTTCGAGCACGATCGTATCGTCATCGCCTCGCGCGTGCCGTATTTGCCCGACCGACCAGTACGGTTTCGCCTGAAGGCTTATGACACCGGTACAGAGCAAGAACACAGGCTCCGAGGCATCGCCGACGTCTGAGAAGCGAACAACCAACATGCGGTGCGGGTTGGCGAAGTAGCAGAGCAATTCCGCGTCAAGCCCGTTTAAGTCCGTGAGTTTTGTTTCCCCGTTAAGGCATATCCAGCCAGTCGGCAGGCTCATAGCGTCTTCAAATACTCGATCAGGTCGGCCCGCTCGGCGTCGGTCAGATCACCCCGGCCGGTCACTTTGTCGGGACTGTGCGGCCCGGTTAAGAGTTGGTCGAGAGTTTTCGATCGCCCGTCGTGCAAGAACCGCACGCGCTGATAAAGGCCGATGAGCGAAGGCGTGTTAAAACCCTCGTATTCGTCGCGCGGGCTACCCAGCCCCACATCGTGAATCTCGCCGTCGGTCCAGCACTCGCCGCGATGGCACTTGGCGCAACCGGCCTTGGCGCTCTGAAAAACGGTTGCTCCGCGTTCGGCGGCGGGACTCAAGCGGCCGTCGGCCGCGCAGTTGGGATTGGGCGGTGTTTCATGCGACGAAAAAAAGGCGACCAACGCCGTGACATCTTCGTCGCTTGGCGGCGGCCCCATCATCGTGTCGATCAGGCTCTTGCGCATGGCGGCGCCGAGGTCTTTTTGCCAACCGTGCCATGTCCAAGGGGCGGTGCGCGCCACGTTGAACAGCGGCAAAACGGTTTTGTAGGTGCGGATGGTGCCGTCGTTGAGCGTATCCATGACCGTGGCGTTCGTGCCGCCCTCATGGTGGCAAGAATGGCAGCTATACCATTGATCGAGGCTCCGCCGCGCATCGTAAAAAATCGCCTCGCCGCGGCGGACAAGCGACGGATTGGCGGGCCCGCCCAGCGAAATCGTTCGCGCCACCTGCCGCGCGGCGAGATCGACCACCTGCACGCTGTTTTCCAGATAGTTGGCCACAAACACACGGCGGTTGTCTTTGGCGATGCGCAGCCCCAGCGGCCGGCCGCCCAGCGGCACGCGGTAATAGCGGCTGTCGTCGTGGCCCAAAGCGGGGTCGATGTGGTCGCCCGGCCCGCCGTAGGCTTGAAACACAAGGTCCGGCAAATGATACACCAGCAGCTCGTGCGTGCCGGCGGCCGAGGCCACCAGCCACTGTTCGTCGCTCGTCAGACCGATGCCATGCGGATCGGCCACGGCCTTGCCGCGCTCGTCCAAGGTCATCGCCTCTCGTCGGGCGGATTCATCCAGCCGCACTCGCGCAATGCGGCTGCCGAGCACCCAGCCCGACTGAATGTTCCGCGCGTCGATCGGGTTCTGCCGGTAAACCATCCAGGGAAAATACACATATTTGCCGTCGGCCGAGGGCACAAGCTGGCCGACGTTGATCCCTTGCAGCCGTTCTTGAAACACCATTTGCCGACTCGCCGTATCGACGACCGAGATCGACTGATCGCCGCTGGTTCCCACCGCCAAACGGCTGCCATCAGGCGAAAGGGCGAGCCAGCGCGGCCAGCGGCCCACGGCGATGCGATCTATCAGCCGCCGCGCCTCGAGATCGACCACCGCCACCGCCGCAGCGGCCTCAAGCGCCACGTATGCCGTGCGACCATCCTGCGAAATAACCACGCCCACCGGGTGAAAGCCAAGCTCGATCGAGCCTGCGGGCGAGAGGCGACCGTCGGCGAAGTCAAACAACTCCAGCGAGCCGGCGTAAGTGGCGGTGACCGCCACGCGGCGGCCGTCCGTTGAGAAGGCGATGGCCGCGGGGTGATGGCCGCACGGCAGTTCGGCGGCCACGGTTCCCTGAGCCACGTTGACAAGCGAGATGCTGTCCGCCGTCTGATTGACGGTGATGAGCCAATTGTTGTCGGGCGAAAGCACAAGATCGACCGGAGAACGATCGGTTTCGCTCGGCGCGGCGTCGAGCGGCCTTGCCGCCGGCGCGGCCAACAAAAACAGGCAGGTTAGGATCGTGGTGTTCATGCCGTTATCGTAATCAATGGACACCTTGTCGGAAAAGCCCGCCGCTCGGCAATATTCCGTCCCGGGTGTTGGTTGACCGACGCCGCGAACCAGCTTAAATTACATAGATCCTAGCGGTTGAGAATCTTGCCGCGATTTGCCGGAATTCTGAGATTGCATGTTGGCCAAGCGCGTGATTCCCTGCCTCGACGTCGACCGCGGACGCGTTGTTAAAGGCACGAACTTTGTCCAATTACGCGACGCGGGCGACCCGGTGGAAGTCGCCGCCAGATACGAAAAAGAAGGGGCCGACGAGTTGGTGTTTCTCGATATCACCGCCAGCCACGAGGGGCGAGCTATTATGCTCGACGTCGTGCGCCGCACCGCCGAGGTCATTTTCATGCCGCTCTGCGTGGGCGGCGGCATTCGCACGCTGGATGATATTCGTCAATTGCTCAATGCCGGCTGCGACAAGGTTTCCATCAATTCGGCCGCCCCACGCAACCCGCAATTCGTCGCCGACGCCGCGCGGCGCTTCGGCAGCCAGTGTATTGTGGTAAATATCGACCCCAAACGGGTGATTAAAGACGGCCGCGAGTTTTGGGAAGTGCATATCAACGGCGGCCGAATCGGCACCGGGCTGGAAGCCGTCGCTTGGGCAAAAGAGGTCGAGCGGTTGGGCGCCGGCGAAATCGTGTTGACTTCAATGGATGCCGACGGCACAAAAAACGGGTATGATTTAGAGATTACGGCGGCGGTCAGCCAGGCCGTGTCGATTCCGGTGGTGGCCAGCGGAGGGGCGGGACGGCCCGAACACCTGGCTGACGCCATCCAGATAGGCAAGGCCGACGCGGCGCTGGCCGCCAGCATTTTTCATTTTGGCGAGTACACCATCGGCGAGACAAAACAAATCATGGCCGCGCGAGGCATCGTCGTGCGGTTTGCGGCCGCAGAGGTTCAAACGGACAAAGGCACAACGCGAAAGCATTAGGTAACGGAGAGAATCATGGCAACCGCGACAACCCCAGCGGCAAACATGGCCAACGACGCGCTGGCGGCGAAGTTCGTCAAGCAGCGCGTTGAGCTGGAAATCGACAAGCTCTACAGAGCGTTGGTGAAATTGAAAGGGAGCGACCTGCACATGAAGGTCGGTCGCCCGCCGATCGTGCGCGTGAACGGCACCTTGCGACCGCTCGACCGCGAGCCGATCGACGACGAGGAAATGGTGCGGTTGATTTTCCCGATGTTCAGCGATCGCAACCGCAAAATCTTCGAGGAAACCGGCGGGGCCGACTTCGCCCACACCACCGACGTCGATGGCGTCATCTGGCGCTTCCGTGTGAATGTCTTGCAACAGCTTGGCCATGTGGGGTTGGTGGCCCGCCGCGTCAACCAATCCATTCCGCCTTTTGAAGGGCTGAATCTGCCGCCGATCATGGAATCGCTCTGCAAGTGGGACCAGGGCATGGTGCTGTTGGCCGGCGTCACCGGTTCGGGCAAGAGCACCACCATCGCCTCCATGCTCAACTGGGTCAACCAGAACTACCGCAAGCACATTCTCACCTTGGAAGACCCGATTGAGTTTGTCTTCACTGAAGACAAGTGTCTGATCAACCAACGCGAAATCGGCATGGACGTGAAAGACTTTGGCATTGGCATGAAGCACGCGGTGCGTGAAGACCCCGACATCATGCTGGTGGGCGAAATGCGCGATGAAGAGACGTTTTTGACGGCCATTCACGCGGCCGAGACGGGCCACCTGGTGTTCGGCACGATTCACTCTTCGGGCGCGCCGGCCACCATCGGGCGCATTCTCGACTTGTTTCCGCAGACGATGCACCCGGCCTTGCGCAGCGCGATCGCCATGAACATGAAGGCCATCGTCGGTCAAAAGCTGCTGAAATCAATCAAGCCCGGCGTGGGCCGCGTGCCGACGGTGGAGATCATGGTTTTCAACTCCATCATTCGCAAACTGGTGCTGGAAGAAAAAGATGAGAAACTGGGCGATGCGATTCGGATGTGCGAGAAAGAAGGAATGCAGGATTTCACCATGAGTTTGAAGAGTTTGGTTGATCAGGAGTTGATCGACCGCGCCACGGCCTTTGAAGTGGCGCCGAACGTCGACGCCCTGCGAATGGCGCTGAAGGGTATCGAAGTTCGGGCTCCTGGAATTCTCTAATGCACGGCACAGCGAAGATCATCTTCAAGGGCGTGGTCGTCCTCGGTTTGTGCGCGCTGCCGGCGGCGGGTCAGCAGCCGCCCGGCGCGCCTGGTCAAATGCCCGGTGGCGCGATGCCGCCTGGTGGAGCGATGCCGCCTGGTGGAGCAATGCCGCCTGGTGGTGCGATGCCTGATGGTGCCATGCCCGGTGGAGCGATGCCCGGTGGAGCGATGCCCGGGCAGATGCCAATGGGGCCGCCGGCAGGGGCGGCCGGCGGGCAGCCGGGTGCGGGTGGTCCAGGCGAAGACCTGCTCACGCAGTACATTCCTTATGCCGCCCAAGCCGGGGCCGTCGCCATCGGCGTGCTCATTATTCTCTACGTTGTCCTTCAGCTCGTCATGCTGGTGACGCTCTATTTTTGGTGGGTGGCCGCCTGCGATTGGGTCAACCGCGACCGCTTTCATCGCAAGCAGAACAAGAACTGGAACCTAGCGATGGTCTTGCCCTTCGCCATCTTATTTCCGATCGGTGGCGTGGTTCTTTGCAATCCCTTGGTGTCGCTGGGAACCCTTAGCATCAGCTTTTGGGGCGGCTACTTCATGCAGTTTCTGGCGTTTGTGATTCCGTTTTCGATTTACTGCGTCAAACACAACAAAGAGGTTGCGATTGAAAACAGGGTATTTACCGGCCCGCACATCCGTCGCTGGACCGCCGCCAAACTGCAAGTGATCGGTATCAAGGTGCGTACCGAGGGGCTGAGCGCTGACGACATTGGCCCGCCGGTCAAGCTTGCCGCGCGTGGCGGCGCCACCGACCGCGATAATAACGTCAACCTGCTCACGGCCCGGCAAGCGCCGGGTTTTTTGCCGGCCCGTGAAATGTTGGCGCAGGGGCTCGACAACCGCGCCGACGCCATCATGCTCGACTACACGCAGCAAGCCGTTTCGGTGCGGTTTCAGGTGGATGGCGTCTGGCATCCCGGCGAGAACCTGGAGCGCGAACCGGGCGACGCGGCGTTGGCGGTGCTGAAGGTGCTTTGCGCGCTCAATCCCAACGAACGGCGCGCTCGGCAGCAAGGCTCATTTGGCGCGGAATATCAAGGCAAAAAGCATACGCCAAGGTTCTCCAGCCAGGGCACGCAAACGGGCGAACGCGTGCTCATCCAGTTCCCCGACCCGGACGTGCGCAAGAAACGCCCGCTCGATCTGGGCATGCGCGAGAAAATGTGGAACGATCTGAAGCCCGTGCTGGAATCAAAGACGGGCATCGTCGTCATCTCGGCGCCGCCGGGCGGCGGTTTGACCGCCCTGGCGCACGCCATCATTAGCAGCATGGACCGTTACACGCGAGGTTTTGTCTGCGTGGAAGACACCGCCGCCACCGACATCGAGATCGAAAACGTGCCGGTCACCACGTTCAACGCCGCCGGCGGAGAAAACCCGCTCTCGGTTTTGCCCAAGCTCATCCGTGAATATCCCGATGTGCTGGTCGTGCCCGACATGAAAGACGCGGAAAGCGCGGATCTGTTGTGCGATCAAACGGAATTGGACCGCACGGTCATCACCACCGCGCGGGCCAAAGAGGCTTCTGAGGCCATTCTGCGTGTGATGATGTTCAAGATGCCGCCGCAAAAATACGCCAATGCGTTGAAGCTGGCCATCAACATGCGCCTGGTGCGCAAGCTGTGCGAGAAGTGCAAGGAGGCTTACGCGCCGCCGCCGCAACTGTTGCAGCAACTCGGCATTCCGCAGGGGCGAATCGAGGCCCTGTATCGCCCGCCCACCCCCAATCCCGAGCAGCCGCAGGAGCCTTGCAAATATTGCCGGGGCATCGGCTTTTTGGGCCGTACCGGCTTTTTTGAGGCGGTGATTGTCGATGACCAGGTGCGGCAAGTGCTGACCAAAAAACCTCAGTTGGAATTGGTGCGGCAAGCGGCGCGAAAGGCCGGTATGCGAACATTGCAGGAAGAGGGCCTGCTGCTGGTGATGACGGGCGTCACGTCGCTGCCCGAATTGCAACGGGCACTGAAAGAAACCTAGCCAACGCGGCAATGAGTTACTCGTGGCACGCTACCTAATCCGATTCTACGGCAAAAAACGCGGTGGCCGTCGCACCGGCTCGAACCTGTTGGCGACACTCGGTTCGGGCTGTTTCTGCGCCCTGGCGCTGACCATCGGCTTCGTGGCGTTGGGAAAAATCCTGGTATTGTTGACCATACCTGAAGTCCGGGCCAACCGCGATTTTATCGAGCAGACCGCTTTGCTGCTCGATAAGCGGCTCGACGAGCGGCCGACTGCCGAAGGGGCGGAGTATGCGCCGCGATTTTTACTCAAATTCTCCGTGCGCGGGCGGACACACACACCGTGGGCGTTGTTCAACATTACCGACCTGCACACGCACGATCGCCCGCGAGAAGAAGCGCTGCTGGCCCGCTTTGAGACCGGGCGGGAATACACCTGCTGGTACGATCCGCGCGAACCTGAACGTGTGGTGTTGTCGCGCGGTTATAGCTGGTTCACCTGGTTGATGTTGGTGGTGCCGGTTCCTTTTATCGCGGTGGGGATCGCCGGTTTGTGGTACGTGGGGCTCAACTGGGGCAAATCAGTCGAACGCCGCTCAGTACAGGCGCAAGAGGCCGCGCGCCGCGAGCAAATTGAACTGACCGGCCAAGCCCCGCCGTTTCCCGCGGTGCCCAGCCCAGGCGACGTTACCGATAGCCCAGGTACGACGCTCGCCTTCCGTTTGCCGACGGTGGAACTGGGCTGGAGCGTGCTTGGCTTGTTGGTGTTGAGCGTGGTTTGGAACAGCATTGTGGCCATCCTCGTCTGGATGGCCATCGATGGCTACCGGCGCGGCAGCCCCGATTGGCTGTTGGCGCTGCTGGTGGCGCCGTTCGCCATCGGCGGCGCCGGGCTGGCGGTGTTGTTCATTCGGCAACTGCTGTTCACCGGCGGCGTCGGACAGACGATTGTGGAGATTTCCGAGCATCCGCTTTATCCGGGCGGGCGATACGAGTTGTTCATCGATCAATCGGGCAAGCAAAGCGTGAAACGCTTGCGCGTCTTGCTGGTCTGTGAAGAAGAGGCGACCTTCCGGCAAGGCACCGACGCCCGCACCGCCACGCGCCGCGTGTACGAACACGAGGTGCTTTGCCGCGAAATGTTCGACGGACAAGCGGCGACTCGGTTGCAAATGCGCGCCGAGTTGGAGATACCGCTCAGCGCCATGCATTCGTTTCGTTCCGAGCATAACAAGATTTCTTGGAAGCTGATTGTCGGCGGCGAAATCTCGCGGCTGGGCGAGTTTGAACGCAGCTTTCTCTTGCACGTTTATCCCTGCCGCTTGGAGACGCTGGCGGCATGAACGAAGGTTCGGTTCGCATCTTGCTTGACGGAAACCGCCGCGTGTACCAACCCGGCGATGTGCTATCCGGCGAGTACCAGGTTGAGTCTTTACGTTGGATCGAGCCTACGGCCGTTGAGCTCTCGGTATTGTGGTACACCGAGGGCCAAGGCGAAGAGGATCTGGCGGTGCATTACTTTGAGCGCGTTGACGCTTTGGCTCAGGCGAGCGTCGATCTGCGGCGGCCGCGGCGTTTCAACTCGCGCTTGCCTTATAGTCCGCTGAGTTATCAAGGCGTCATCGTGAAGATTCGTTGGTGCGTGCGCGTGCGCGTCTTCTTGCGGGGGGGGAAAGAACTGGTCGGCGAGATTCCCTTCCAGCTTGGCAATTTGCCGCCGGCCCGGTTGGCGGAGGCCGGGGTCGCGCGCGAACCAGTCCAGCAACCCGCGCCCGAACCGGGCGGCGGCTTTTAACTTCGATGGACGAACCGCCGCGCAACCCGTTTAGCACGCGCTTTACCCGGCCGGGCGCCCTGCCGTTTTACTTCCGCGAAGGCGACGACGCGGCGCGGCTTCTCGCGCGGCTGCGACGGCACAACTGGTTCGGCCAAATCGTTGGGCCGCACGGCAGTGGCAAATCGACGTTGCTGGCCGTATTGCGGCCGGCGCTGGCGGATGCCGGGCGAGACGTCACGCTCGTCGAATTGCGGAAAAACGAAGGGGGGCTGCGTCATGTTTGGCGCAAATTATTCGGCGAACAAGACACCGCGGCGGGGCAGCGGCTTTCAGCCAACACGCAAGTCATCATTGATGGCTACGAACAGCTTGGCTGGTGGGCGCGATGTCTCGTCGTGCGCGGTTGCCGGCGGCGCGGCTGCGGTCTCTTGGTTACCGCGCACGATGATTCAGGGCTGCCAACCCTCTATACCACGCGGCCGCGATTAGGGCTTGCACTGGCGCTGGTACGGCGGCTGGCGCCCCTCGCCGACGTGATCGGCGAGCCTGATGTCGAGGCGGCTTGGCACGCGAACCGGGGCGACATGCGCGAGACGCTGTTCAGCTTGTACGATTTATTTGAACGGCGCCGGCCAGCGGGCGATTGAATTCCGGATTTTTCGCGAATCGCCCTCAAAAAGATGACCTAGCATTGAATGGCGACGCGTGGCAGGCACATCGCCTGGATGAAAACCCGACGAGCAAGCGAGCAAAACCTGCTCGCCCGGATTATTCACCGATCCGTAGCAGACTTCGTAAGAAGTCTGGCCGTCAGCGCGGTTTACGGTCAGAACTCTCACGCAATCCCGCATTACCCAAATAACCTGCACGACGCATATAACCATAAATCTTTTCCAAATTACCAACAAACATTAAAAATAGTTGACATTGACCGGCGTGTGCGGTCAGATGAAGAAAACGAGTCAGATTCTCTCAAGTTTCGGGTGTTGTATGTATTCAAAAACCATGCGCGTCGGGCTGATGGCCGCCACAGTGGCGTCGTTTTTTGCCTTTCCCGCCGAAAGTCACGCCATTTTCCATTGGCTGCGCCGCTGCCTCTGCAACGACACCACGCCGACTTTTGGCGCGGCCCCACTGGCCAGCGCGGCGCCGGCGGCGGTCGATCCCTGCGCTCCGCCGCAGGTTACGCAAACCGTCAATTACGTGCCGCAGACGTGCTATCGCACACAGTACGTCAACGTGCCGGTGACGACCTACCGGCCGGTGGCCAGCCGCGATCCCTGCACCGGCTGCCCGGTGACGACCTTGCGGCCCTCAACAACCGTTGTGCGGCAGGCGCAGCTCGTGCCTTACACCACGTATCGCCGTGTGCTTACAAACACCTGTGGCGCCCCTGCGGCAACCGCTAGCTACACTTCAATGTTTCGAGGTATCGCCAGCTACCCCGCCACCCGCGGTTGCTCCAGTTGCGGCGCCTCGTCTCTGACTTACGCTCCCGCCACCGCGGCACCGACTTACAGCGGCGCGACGCCGACTTACGCTCCCGCCGCCGCAACGCCGACTTACAACGGCGCAACGCCGACTTACGCTCCCGCCGCCGCGACACCGACATACAACGGCGGCGCGACCGGCAGTTCGTCGAGCGGATACAGCCCGTCAAGCAGTTACGGCGCGTCAAGCGGCTATGGCGAGTCAAGCAACCAAACCGGCACACCAACTCTGGCGCCCAGTGGCACACCGACGTATCAACAACAAAAACCGATTCCAGACACCCAGGCCGACCGCCCGGAGAACCGGGCGCCAGAAAAAGAATCAGGCCCAAATCTCAACGGCTCAGGTTCCAACGATGCCGGTTCCAATGATTCGGGTACAACCTCGGGCACGGGTGCGATTCTGTCGCCGCGTTTGTTTCAGCCAAACGACCGCACAACTCAATACCCGATTTTGCGTGCTCGCCTTCACCGGCCCGTTTCGTATCATGAACCGCTGACGGAGCCTGCCGCGCCAGCGGCGCCGGCGGCCGATGATGACGGTTGGCGTCCCTCGACGCGCTAGCGCCTGTCGCTTGGCAAGAAAGAACATCCGCACTAGGTTTGTCGTTCATAGCCTGGTGACCCACGGCACCGCTTCGCCGCGCTTCGTCGCGGCAAGCGGTTTTTCCTTGCGCGTCACGAACCAAACCCTCGCGCTTCGAGAATCAACCGTTTGCGCAATTCATGCAAGCGCGGCTCCAGGCCGGCGGGGTAACTGTGCGGGTTGTCGAAGCGTTTGATGCCGGCGGAAAAGCATTCGAGCTGCCGCCGCGTGCGGTCTCGAATCGCCGTCAGCGGCGGGCTCTCGTAAACAAGGCGTCCGCCGCGGAAGACCGGCGTCAGCAGGTCGGCGCCTTGCGCGTCGGACGCGATGCGCTTGCGGCGTGTGTCGTCTTGCGGATCGACAATCAGCGCGTCGCCTGTATCGCCGCAGCCCAGTTCCACGTCATAGATCATGTCGCCGATGGCTTCGCCCGCCAACTCGTAACGCCGCACCTCCAAAATGCCCGGCGTGGAGCTCTTGGCGGCTTGCTCCGAAAGCTTGACGCATCGCCGCCAGGGACCGCCCGGTTGACGAAGGGCCGAGAGTTTGTAGACGCCGCCCAGGGCGGGCTCGTCAAAGGCCGTCACCAGGTGCGTGCCGACGCCCCACACGCCGATGGCGGCATGTTGCTCTTTCAGGCTGGCGATCAGGCGTTCGTTCAAGTCGCTGCTGGCCACGATCACAGCATCGTTAAAGCCGGCCTCATCGAGGATTTTACGGGCCTCGATGCTGAGGTAGGCGAGGTCGCCGGAATCGAGCCGCACACCCAGCAGCTTGTGTCCCTGCGTGCGCAGCCAACGTCCAATCTCGACGGCGTGCCGCACGCCGGAGAGCGTATCATAGGTATCGACCAGGAACACGCAGTTATTGGGCATGGCCTCGGCATAGGCTTGAAAACTTTCCAGTTCGCCGCCGAACGACATCACCCAGCTATGCGCGTGCGTGCCGCGCACGGGGATGCCAAACAATCGCCCGGCCAGCACGTTGGACGTGGCCTCACAGCCGCCGACGTAGGCGGCCCGCGCGGCGGCCAGGGCGCCGTCGATGCCTTGCGCCCGGCGCAGGCCGAATTCGAGCACGGGCTCTCCGCGCGCGGCCAGACAAACGCGCGCCGCCTTGGTGGCGATGAGCGTCTGAAAATTGAGCGAGTTTAGCAACGCCGATTCGATGATTTGGGCCTGCCAAATCGGCCCTTGCACGCGCAGCAGCGGCTCGTGCGGAAAGACGACGGTCCCCTCCGGGATGGCATCGACGTCGCAAGCGAACTCCCACTGCCCCAAGCGGCGCAAGAAGTCGGGCTCGAAGAGCAACCGGCCGTCGGCGCCGTCGAGGGTGGCGAGATATGCCAGGTCGTTTTCGTCAAATCGCAGGTTGCGGAGCCAGTCGATGGCGTAGGCCAGCCCGCAGGCGACGGTAAACCCTCCGGCAAAAGGATGCCGGCGGAAGAACAAGTGAAACACCGCCTCCTCATCGGCCCGGCGCGATTTCCAATAGCCATAGGCCATCGTCAACTCGTAAAGGTCGGTCAACAGAGCCAGTGAGGGTCGATAGAACGCGGAGGGAAGTTGCGGCGCGGCGATCATCATAGAAAGTAAAGAATACACGAATTCGGAGAAGAGTGGAGCACACCACCTGATGCCGACGCGAAAGAAGACCGCTGGAACAGGGGCGAGGGCGGCAACACGCAGCCAATTTAGCCTAATCGGCAATTTGTCGCAGGCTGGCTGATTTCGCGGCATTTTTCGTGGTCAAAAACGCAATTCCGGGTGCTATTTCGCCGGTCATCGATTTCATAAGGCATTGATCACATGCTACAATGGGTGGATGGACGCACATGTTATCTTTATGGTTGAGTCGCAATGATTACCATTACTTTTGCGGATCGTGAGACGGAGCGACGCGCGCTGGGTTTCTTGTTGGGCCGCTTCTCTGGGCGCGTACTTCGCTCGGGAGAGCACCTTGTGCCCGAAGTGGCGCTCGAAGCGCTGGCCGACCAAGGAATTTCGTTTACCGTAATAGGAAAGGCGACCTATTAGCAGCAAGTGGCGGCGTTACCTACCGCGATACCGTGGTGAAAGTCGTTGTCGACGTGACGGACTCGAAGGAGCACCGGCAATGGCTCAAGGCATTCCGTGATCGGTGGAAGGCTAAACTGGAACAGATCGAGCTGTGGATGGTGAGCTATCGTATCGAGATCGAATAATTGCGCGGCGGCATGACGGATCGGGCCCGCTACTTTTGTTTTTCCCCGCCCGCTCACTTCGCACTGGACGTAAAACCGCCCGACTGGCTAAGATAACGCTGCCGGCGAACGAATGTCGTTCGCCGCAACAGTTGCGTCCGGGAGGCGAGGAATGTCCACAACGACGTTTTTTGAAGGTTCTGCCACGCTGACCTTCAACGGTCACCCGCGTGTGCGCGCGCCCGATGACGAGCTCGTCAAACGCTACGAGTGCTTGATCGCCGAACAACGTCATAGTTGGACGGAGCACCACCACCTGAACAAATTGCTCGGCTCCGGCGGCCAGGGCGTGGTTTATCTCAGCCAGCGCCGCGGCACCGATCAATTCACGCTGCCGGTGGCCCT
>DASVGM010000047.1:0-3033 GCA_036379555.1 Pirellulales bacterium
GGGGGTGGAGGTTGGTGTCGTGATAACGCGATCTGGCGGTCAATCATGCGCTCTACCGGGGCAAGCCCGGTAGTTGAAGATGCCCTCGGCTTGCCCGAGGGAGTTTTCACGTTGGCCGTCTACACCGGCGGCCTTCCCCAAAGCCCCGATTTTCCGCCGCTTGGCCGCATTCGGTGGCCAAGCGGCGGAAAATCGGAGAAGGGAGTGGTGGCAAATGCCTCGTGTAGACGGCCAACGTGATTCTCCACCCGGCAAGCGGGTGGCATCAACGGTCCAACGCCGCCGCGACGAAACGAAGTAACAACTGTCAACCCTTCATGTTGCGATTTAAGACGGTGCCGGCCGGTGAATAATCCGGTCAATTCAGGCCGCCTTGGGCACGATCAACCCCGCGTCGAGCTTTTGCTTCCAGCGTTGAATCGATTGGCGGCGCGCTTTCTCCTGCTCGGTCGGCTGGTAATAGAGCTTCATGCCGGTGATGTGGCTCAGGTTCCAAAAGCTCAGCACCCGGAAATCAAGTTGATCGTCCGGCGCGGCGAGCCAATCGATCAGTTGCGCGGCCGCGCCATCGCGAAGTTGCTGCTCGCTATAACCCCACAACATGCGATACAGCGCGCTGCCCGGCTCCCTGCCGCGGGCGCGTTGGAAGGCCTCGCGCATGGCGGTGGCCACGCGCGGGCCGCGGGCCAAGGCCCCGCGCAGGCTCTCGATTTGCCACGTCCAGGCATTATGGTATTTGGCGTCGTTTAAGAGCGGCACAATCGGTTCAAAATCGTCGATCAGCGCCAGGCTTTGCACGGCCAACACGGTGTTTTCCAGCCGGCGATGAACTGCCAACTCTTCCAGCGCCGTGGCCACCGGCTTGTCAGGCGTCAGATAACCGGCCACGTCGCTCGCCGCCCGACGCTCGTTCGGATTCAGTTGATTGCTCTCGATCCAGGCGGGCAACTCGTCGCTCGCCGAGGCGGCGCCGTCGCCGGCCAGAGTGCGGTGCGCGCGGCCGCTCAATCTTTCGCCCTTGCCTGAATGCCCCACCCACGTCGCCGCGCCGCTGGAAAGGTATAGCTCAACCGCCGTTGGAGCAGGTTCTTGTTCAGGATCGACCCCTTCGGGCAGCAGTTGCCGCACTTCCACGGCCAAAACCGTATCGCCCTCGCCGAATTCAATCGTGCCCTCGTAGTCGCCGGCCTTCAGATGAACGATGGTGTCCGGCTTGGACGCAGTGAGCAATAAAACACGTCCTGTTGAGAGATGGATTTGCGCGCCGCCATCCTCGGCGATCGGACCCAATGAGACGATGGCGCCGCCGAGCAACTGCAGCGTGATGCCACTGCTCATGGCGATGCTAGGGCGATACGTGGGGAGTGCGATCAAACGCTCCGACGCATGCACGGTTCCGCGCGTCGGCACGCGATGCCAGTCGTCGCCCACTTCACGCAGCATAACGTCGTGTTCTGAAATCAACCGGCCGATTCCTTCACCGACGACCGCCGCGCGGGCCGGCTCATTCGTAGCGGGTTTCGTGGCGGGTTTCGTGGTCGGCCGCGGGCCCCCGCGCGCGGGCCGGTTCAGACCGTCTTCGCGGGGCATTCGGCGGCCGTCCGCCGCGATTTCCGCCGGTTGAGGGCGGTTGGCCGCCGGTTGCCGCGGCCCCGGCTCAGCGCCTTGGGTCGGGGGAGCAACGCTGGCTTCTCGGCCGGCGGCCATATCGTCACGTTGGGAATCATCGTTGGTAAAGGCCGGATCTGTTTCTGACCCATCTGGCCGCTTGTCTTGCTCGCCGGCATTGTCATCCGTCGCCGGCGCGCTTGTCGGTTGGTCCGGCTGGTCGCCGCCCGCCGGGTGTTCGTCGGGGCCGGCATTCTCGGCCGACGCCGATGGCGCGCCGGCGCCGTTCCGCTCGCCGTCGGTCGCGGAGGAGTTCGCCGCGATTCTGGTATCGCTGGCTTCGTCGGGCTGAATCGTGGGCAGCAGCCGGGCAAGGTCGGCTCGATAGCGATAGCCCGTCAGACCAATACCGATGGCGATGAGCACCGCGGCCGCCGCCAGCAGGCCGCCCCAGCGACGCGGCGTGGGTGGGGCGCTGGCCGGTTCGCGCAGATATTCGGGCACCGCGACCTTACGCCGTTTTTTCTTACGTCGACTTTCGCGGCCGGCTTCGTCGCGGGAGCGTTTGCGGCGTTTTGACGGCGCGGGCGGATGAATGGTGGCCTCCGCCTGTTGCGGCAAGGCGTACATTCGCTGGCGGCTCGCCGTTTCGATTTCGGCCGGTTCCCCGAGCACCAACGCGAGAATCTGGTGACACGAGGCGACTTCGGCCAGATGAACATCCGACTCCAGGCACACTTTCTCGAAATCGGCGACTCGATCGGAGGGGAGCCGATTATCGAGATACTCGGCGACGGTGTTGGGGTCGTTCCCCATGCCGCGGCCATGCAGGCGAGGCGCGCCAAGCCGCAAGCGTCTGGTGACATCGCGCATGCGGTGCATCAAGCTGGTGGCAAACTCGCTTTCGGCGATTTTTTTGCCCAATTCCTCGGCGTTTTCCGGCTCCAACAAGTCGTTGACATAGGCCAGCATGGTGCGCAAGGTGAGTCGCATGGAAAACCTCGTGATTCAATTTCGACGTTCAAAACAGGGCAAGATTGACGCGGCAACTTCCCCTTCCTCTTTAATAGTGGCGGCGACGGCGAATTCCCGTGCAAAAAAATGACTCTATTTTCAACACTCGGCCGGTATTAGCGTCGCTCATCGCGGCATGGCGTTCATGGAGTTTCCGCGACGGGGCCACGGGATGGCGATTTATACCGCACGCGGGCAGGAATCGGTGTCACCGGAGGATGGGCCTCGGGGCCTGCGCAAAATGATCGTTTTTCATTTAGGAAACCATCAACGATTTGACGTAAGATTTGTTCCGCTACGCCACCGCCGGCTTCACGCCGGTGGAGCGATGATTGACCGCTAGAAACGGCGGCAGGCGCCGCCGCCCCTCCTCTTTTTCGCGTGGCGTCCGCTGCCTTTGGCAGCGGACGC
>DASVGM010000048.1:0-2789 GCA_036379555.1 Pirellulales bacterium
ACCAAATAACTGGACGGGCTAGGAAGCCCATCCTCCTTTTCCCAACGTCACGCAAGGTTTTTTAAATCCAAATATCCGACGTGCAATCGCCGCCGGGAAAATGTATTTCGTGCGCGCGGGCCGCGCCGCCCGGCTCACGGCCGAAATCAACAAAAAACTCTTCGTTGATGCGCATACCGCCGGCTTCGGTATCGCAGTCGATTTGCATAATGTAACCGCCCCGCTTGGCCATTGACGGATAAAACTGGTTATCCCAACTGCTATAGAGCGAGCTGCTGACATACAGCCGCCGGCCGTCGAGGCTGAGTTGCAGCATTTGCGGGCCGCCGGCCACACTGCGCCCTTGAAGTTGCGCGGGCTTGCCGATGACGCCGCCGAGCCAAACTTGCCCGGTCAAACGCGGCCGGGCCGGATCGCTCACGTCATACTGGCGGATGTCGCCGTGCAGCCAGTTTGAAAAATAGAGGAAGCGGTCGTCGAGCGAGAGCAGCACGTCGGTAATCAGCCCAGGCACCGGGAAGGGCCAGCCTTTTGTATTCACCGGCTCGACCTGCACGACCTTATCGGCCCGCCATTGGTCGTCGCGCCGATACCAATGCCAGACGCTGCTCGAAAGCGCCGCGCCGGCGAAACCGTGATCGCTCTTGGGGTCGTGTTGAAACCGCACTTCCAGAGGAATCAGGCCGTCGCCGCCGAGATCGATCGTTTGCACGAGCCGGTGTTCTTCCCAGTCCCAAAAGTGAAGCCGGCTGCCATATTTGCCCGCCTTGACGTCGTCCAGCTTAAAGCCGCTAGAAAACGTCTTTGGCGCGGCCCACTCGCTGGACACCATCACGTTCCGCCGCGGCTGATACCAGAAGTCATAGTTGAACTTCATGGCCGAATCGGGCTGTTCCCAGCGGCCGACGATTTCAAAGTCTTGATCGAGCAAGAGAAAACCGCCCGGCCCCTCGCCGTGGCGGTCGCCGAGCATGGAGAGCATGATTTCGCCGCTGGGCAGACAATGCACGGTGTGCGGCGCCGAGAGGCCGGTTCGCTCGACAATTTCCGCCGGTTCAATCACCTTGTGCAGCTTGGGCGCCGCCGCTTGCGCGGCGTCAAGAACGTGAATTCGGCCGGAGCTTAAACCGGGCACGATCAGATACCGCCGCGACTTATCCGCGTGGCCGTGGCAGCTACTGCACGCGTTCCAGCCGAAGTGATGCAGTTCGTCGCCGACGTTCGGCATGGTCACGCGATGCACCACCTGCGAATACGTGGGCGATGCGCGGTCGACATCGACCACGGCCAGATAATCAGGCTGGCGGTCGTCGCTGCCGGTGTAGATGGCCGTGACGTAGAGCAGCTTTTCGTTCGGCGACTTACGGGCGTCGTGAGGCGAGGCATAGGTCGTGGCGCCGGCCGTCTCATTGCCCAGCGCCCATCGCCGGCCGGCGAGCCATGCCGGAACGGCCGCCGCGGAGGCCAAGAAATCGCGCCGTTGCATCATGTGTCGAACCTCGCTTGTTGGATTCTCTGTAGGTGGTGCGGTTGCGGAAACGGTTTTTCTCCACATCGCCATTATAGGCAACACGGCGGATGTAAGAAACACGCCGCCCGGCAAGTGCGGTACGGCCGCAGGAAAACAGCCGACGGCGCGAAGCGCCTCCTGATGGCCGCTTGGATTCTAACTGGAATGCGCGTCGAGCACTCGCAATTGAAGCTGCGGCATTCCGCCAGAGGCGTAGCTAATCGCTAAACAAACAACTTGCTCACCGACTCATTTCGGTGAATGCGCTTGATCGCCTCGCCCAGCAGATGGGCCACCGTCAGCACCTGAATTCTGGCGATCTTTTTGCCGGCGGGCAGGGGAATCGTATCGGTGATGACGATGCTTTTGATCGGAGCCTGGTGGATGTTCTCAATCGCCTTGCCACAGAGCACGCCGTGCGTGGCGGCCACGTACACCTCCCGCGCCCCGGCCTCATGCACCTTCTTGGCCGCGCCGCAAATCGAACCGGCCGTGCTGATCATGTCGTCGAACATCAACGCGATCTTGCCCTCCACCGACGCGCCAATGATGTTTTCTTGCCGCGTTTTTTCGGCGCTCGAGCGGCGTTTGTCGACAATCGCCAAGCGGCCGCCCAGCCGCTTGGCATGCCAGAGCGCCCGCTTAGTGCTTCCCTCGTCGGGGCTGACCACCACCACGTCTTCTTCATTCAGCCGCATGCGGGCGAAATGGTCGTTCAGCACGGGCGCGGCGTAAAGATGATCGACCGGCACGTCAAAAAAACCCTGAATTTGGGCCGCGTGCAAATCCATCGCCAGCACCCGATTGGCGCCGGCCCTGGTGACCATGTTGGCCACCAGCTTGGCGGTGATGGGCACGCGGCCTTCATCCTTGCGGTCTTGCCGGGCGTAGCCGTAATAAGGAATTACCGCGGTAATTCGCTCAGCGCTGGCCCGCATGCAGCTATCGATCATGATCAATAGCTCCATAATATTCTCATTGACAGGCGGACAGGTTGGCTGCACCAAAAACACGTCGCGGCCGCGCACGTCTTCGTCGATCTTGCAGGAAATCTCGCCGTCGGGGAAATTGCCGATGGAGATCGCTCCCACTGACAAACCCAAATATTCGCAGATGCGCGAGGTCAATTCGCGATTCGCCCGGCCGCTAAAGATTTTAAGGTCATTCATGGCAATCTGACTTGTATTGGTGAATTGGTTCACCGGGAAAGTTGTCTATCATCGTAGCGCCATCGACGCCATCAAGCAACCGCCCGGCCGGTTCGTCATGCCCTGGCGAG
>DASVGM010000049.1:0-28511 GCA_036379555.1 Pirellulales bacterium
GCACGTCGGTCTGCTCGCCCCAGACCTCAGGCGAGGCGGGCGGCAGATCGCAATACCAGTCGTAAAACGAAAGCGACACGCCGCCCATGAGCTGCAACATGCGGTTGCCGGAGCCGTGGCTGATCATCGACATGGCCGGTATCGGTGAGAAGCCGGCGATGCGGTCGGGGCCGTGCGTTTTGATCGTATGCACGTTGGCGGCGGCCATGATCTCAAGCGCCGTGTCCCAATCGACACGGCGAAAGCCGCCTTTGCCCCGCGCTCGCTGCCAGCGCTGCCGCGCTGCGGGGTTTTCGACGAGCGACTTCCAGGCATCCACTGGGTCGGCATGGACTGCGCGCGCCTTCTTCCACAAGTCGAGCAACGCTCCGCGGATATAGGGATACTTCACACGCAACGGACTATACAGATACCACGAGAAGGAGATGCCGCGTTGGCAGCCGCGCGGTTCGTAAGGCGGCAGGCCATTTTGTAGCGAGGGGTAATCCAGCCCTTGCATCTCCCAGGTGACGATGCCGTCTTTGACGTGAATCTGCCAAGTGCAGCCGCCAGTGCAGTTGACACCGTGTGTGCTGCGCACGATTTTGTCGTGCTGCCAACGGTTGCGGTAGAATTCTTCCCAACCGCGGCCTTGCGGCGTGATTTCGTCTTTAATCCAGGGCAGGCTAACGCGCATGCTCATGCTTTCTTCCTTTCACGCAGGCGATGCACCAACGGGCGGCGCACCGCGCGAAAGCGCTTTTTCCAAACCACTTGCAATATCGCCAGGCAGCCGATCGTACCGGTCAGCCCCGAGAGAAAAAACTTCAGCGGATCGAGCGAATCGGCTTCGCCCCCCAGCCGCGCCGCCGACTCAAAGTAGGCCACCAGCGGAATGATTTCTTGAGAGTGCAGCGGATGCGGTTTGAAGAGCGGCTGCATGGTGGGCGTCGGTGGAGCGGCCAACCAGGCGGCCAGGCCCTTGCGGCCTTCCAAACGCTCATAAACCCGCGTCAAATCGGGGCCAAGCCGTCCCCCGCCCAGCGCCGCCACACCGCGCACCGCATGGCAGCTCAGGCAAGCTGGGCCGCCCGCCGACAGCCGCCACTGGCCGCGAAAAATGTCTCGCCCCAGTTCCACTTCTTCCTGAGTAAAGGGCGTCGAGGGCACCTGCATGCCGGCGAATTCCGAATGTTCGAGCTTGGACATCGCCTCGATCATGTTCAAGAGTGATTCGGCGCGATCGTGCGTCATGCCGGCGATAGTGGGCATGATGACGCCCCGCGATTCGTGGAGCAACTTCAGAGCGTAGGGATCGCCGCTGTCGATCATCGCCTTGGGGTCGAGCAGAAAGCGCACCAGCCAATCGCGATCTTTGGCCTGCGTGGCGTCTTTCAAATCCGGCCCGGTCAGCCGCCCGCCGCCGATGGTATGGCAACTTGAGCAGTTATGCTTGAAGAACTGGGCCGCTTCCTGCGCACACGCGGACGCCGCGATTGTCGAGATCGCGATCACGATCGTAAAGCGAGCCACGAGCTTGTCCATGCAGTTGATCGACTCCGTAAGTTGTCGGACACGGCCAGCCGGCATTCTAACGCGCGCATCGTGGGCCGCCAGTGTTTGAAAACAACAATAGAAGAATAATGTCACGAATTGACACTTTCGCACAGCGCGCGCGTTTCCGCACGCCTGTCAACCGTATGGGGACGCGCGAAAGATGTGGCCCGTCTGGTCTGCGAACCGACTGGCCGCCGGTTTTGTTCCGCCAGGATCGGCGCCTGTCCCCGTCGCGTTCGATTTGTGACGGGCTAGGAAGCCCATCCTACCCGAGACCGCCTTGCGGTGCCCGAAGATTTGGCGTGGACAAGGCGCTAGGCAAGCTCGCGTGCCGCGCAGGCGATTTGCCGGGCCGCTCCTTCCATGCCGAGCTTTTCGACGTTCAGCACCAGATCGTAGAGGTGCATCTGATTCACGTCCTGATGGAAGTGCTGAGCGACGAAATCCCGTCGTTCGCGATCGGTGCGTTCCACCCAATCGCGCGCTTCGCGCGCGGTCAGCCCGCGCAGGCGTCGCGCCTGATCGATGCGAAACTGCTTTGGCGCGATGATGCGCACCAGCAAACCATACTCGCGCGGCAACAAGAACGACGCGCCTCGGCCCACGATCACGACATTTTCGCTGCGGATGGCCGCGCGCAATACGCCCGACAGGCAAACCAGATATTTTTCGTGGCTCACCGGGGCGCGGTCAATCCAATGATTGAAGAGATCGGTCATCCAGCGCAGGCGGGTTTCGTCGATCAACTCCACGTCGTTGGGCGAACACTCGGCGGCCGTGGCCACCAGCGCCAGCAGTTCGCGATCGAGCATGCGCCAACCGAGCTCGTCGCTCACGGCGCGGCCAATCTCTTCGCCGCCGGCGCCGGCCTCGCGAGAGATGGCGACAAACCGCCCGCAAGCGATTTCCGGCTCAATGCGCGGCGCGTCGCGCTGAGCCTCCTGTGCAAGCAACCAACGTTGAATTTGATATTCAACGATCGCGCTGGTTTCACGTTGATGACGCAACGAACTGGCATGCGTGCTCATGAAATGACCTCCTAAGCTTGAAGAATGTCAAACGCCACGCCTTTCCTGCAATCGTAGAAGAACCGCGCCGGTGCGGCAACATGAATGCCCGCAACCTGAAGAAAGTTTCAGGCAATTCTCTACTGCCCGCGTGCAGTATATTCCGCACCCTTGGCGGCGCCGCCGGCCGCTTGCTCAACAATCGTCAGCGATTGATCGCCCTTGGTGAGCGGATATTCTTGAACGTCGCCGGCCGGCCAATGGATAGTCAGGCCCTGAATCTCGGCCCCTGCCGGAATGCCCCAGAAGGGTCTTAAATCCGACTGCGATTCGTAGCTGCCGCCGCCCTTGATCAAGCGAAGCTGATCGCCCGCCGTCGTGTGCAAAACGAGACGTGCGCCGATGGCGTCACGATTGGAACGAACGCCAATCAGCCGCACGCGGAGCCAGCCTCCGCTGGGCGGGGTATCGTTGGCGACAAGCGCGTTTGGCTCGCCGTCATTGTGCGAAAAGACGAAATCGAGATCGCCGTCGTCGTCCAGGTCGGAACTGGCCAGACCCCGGCCGCGGTGCGGCTGGGAGAAATACAAGCCATCGGTCGCGAAGACCGCCTTGGCAAAACGGCCGTGATCGTTGATCAGCACCAACGGCTCCTGCCGAATGGGCGCGGCCTTGGGATAGTTGATCACATGACCGTTCGCCACGACGAAGTCTTCATCTCCGTCGCGGTCGACATCCGCAAACACAGTGCCAAAAGCGACAAATAATCGGCCCAATGCCGTGATGCCGGTGCCTTGGCTGACGTGTACGAACGTGCCTGGAAATTGTAAGTCGTTGCGGTACAACGAAAATGATTCTTCCTCAAAGTTGGCGACCCAGATATCCGGCAAACCGTCGAGGTCATAATCGCCCAGGTCGGTGCCCATGCTTCCTTCGGCCTTGCCGCGCGCGTCGCGCGCCACGCCGTGAAACAACCCCACCTCCTCAAACACGCCATGACCATCATTGAGATAAAGAAAATTATCGACGGTGTCGTTGGCGACATAAATATCGACGTCGCCATCCAGGTCGAGATCGCCCACGACCACGCCCAACCCCTTGCCGCATTCATGGGGCTTGGTGTTCAGCCGCGCCTCACTGGTGGCATCGCGAAACGTACCGTCGCCATTGCTGTAATAAATAACGTCGGGCAGCGGTTCAAAACGCCGTGGCGAACAGATTTCACGTTTGCCAGGCTCCGGCCCCGGACAAACCGGATCGTTGTCCGGCGACCAGTTGACATAGTGATCGACGTAAAGATCGAGGTGCTGATCGCCGTTGAAATCAGCCCAGGCGGCGCTGGAACTCCAAAGCGTATCGTTCATACCCGCCGGCTCATGCGCCTCGATAAACGTGCCGTCGCCTTGATTGTGAAACAACATCAGGCCGCCGAAGCCGGTGACCAGCAAATCAGTGAAACCATCGGCGTCGTAATCGGCCGCGGCGCACCCGTGTGTGAGGTGCGGCGCCTGCGCCACATCGCTGGCAGCCGTCACGTCGGTGAATTGCCATTGGCCAAGGTTGCGGAACAGCGCCGAGGGCAAACCGCTGGTGATTTTGTTTTCGTCGAATTTTCCACCGCCGGGGCAGAACAAATCGTGGCGGCCGTCGTTGTCGTAATCGAACAGCCCAATGCCGCCGCCGAGCGACTCAATAATGGTGTGGAATCCCGCCGCCCGGCCGTTGTCATACACAAAGTGGACGCCGCTCGTTGGCGTTCGCTCGGTCAAGCGGACGTGTTCAGGACCGCTCGGCCGTCGCGACTCGCCCGGCGCCGCGGCGCCGGATAGCGCCGCGCCGGGCGTGCCGACGGCCGACGTATCTCGGCAGCCGCCTGCGATCAATAAGCAGACGGCCCCCAGCAGCAGTCCCGTCGAGCTTGATTTCATCTGCGCCGTGCGGAATAAAACATGAACGGAAATGGCGAACCTCGCCGAGCAATCGAACGCGCAGCATAAAACCAGCAAAGCGTTGGACCGCGAATTTCAGTCTAGCCCGGCACGCGGGGTTTTGCCAGCGCCATCGGGGGCCCGTCAAAATCGGGGGCCCGTCAAACAATGATTTCCGTCAAGGCCCGAAACTCAGGATCGGAGCGAATCGGGTCGAAATCGGGTTCGTCCATCAAGAGATCGCGATAATTCGCATCCAGCGAAATGGCCCGCGACAAATACGCGAGCGAACGGTGCTTTTTGCCGGCCAAACTCCAGTAGCAGGCCAGATTGTAGTGGACAATCGCCTCTTCGGGGCTGGCCTCTTCGGCCTTCTCCAAGGCGTCGATCGCCAGATCGAGCCGGCCGGCGCGCTTGCGGCACCAACCCAAGGCCAACCACACGTGAATGTTGCTGGGCAACAGATCGGCCGCGTCTTCCAGCACCGCAATCGCCTCGGCATGGCGGTTCAGCGCGCGCAACGCCTCGCCGGTGAGATAAAGCTTTTGGCCGCGGAACGTGCCCGGATGGTCGAGGCGCGCCAGCAGATCGAGGGCGGTCTGGGGCATGCCGAGCTCCAGGTATCCCTCCGCTTCTTTGAATGTCCGTTGCACGCGGACGCGATTGCCAGCCGACACGTTGGATTCCCTCCTTGAGTAAATCACGGCCGAGGGCCGCCTCGTTCTTTAGCTTATTGTATGCATCGCGGCCAATTTCTCAACGGCGTTCCGCGCGAATCGCTTCTTGATAGCGCGCCACCAGTGACTTTTCCGGCGCGGTAATTTTTAAGACGGGGGCAAAATCGGCGAATTCCGCGTCAATCGTTTCCAACAGCGTCAGAATGGAAACGCCGGACGGCGCCAGTTCTCCGAAATATTCCTCGAAGCGGGACAATTCCGACCAGGCCGTTTCGCTCGTCGCCGGCAACAACGACGACATGGCGACCGCGATCTCGGCACGCCGCGACTCGCCCTCGTGAACCAGCGCGTCAATTTCCGTATGGCGTTCAATCAGCGCCGCGAATTCGTCGGGCAAATTCCACTGCCGGGCCATCTGCGCCGCCGCGGTCGCGTGCGTCCAGCCAAAGCGCCCATGTTCAAGTTGCGAAAGCCGCAGCTTGCCGTCCTCGCGCCCCTCCAGCAAGACCGCGTATTCTCGCGATAGTTCCTTCGCCAGCAGCGGCACCGCCATGTCTTGCAGCAAGGCGGCCGCGAAGGGATCTTCCGGGTCGCGCAGGCCGATCAGCTTGCTGAACCGCCGGGCGAACAACGCGCGCCGCAGCGAATCTTGCCAGAGGCTGCGCAGCTCGAAAGGGCCGCACTTGGGGTTGGGCATCAGGCTGAACACCGCGCTCCACAGCGCGAAGTTCTTGATGGTGCGAATGCCCACCATCGCGATGGCCAGCTTGACGCTGGAAATCTCCCGCGCGAAGCCGAAATAAGCCGAATTCACAAACTTGAGCACCTGGCCGGCCAAACCCGGATCGGCCTCGATCGGCACGGCGAACTCGGGAGGGCCGTTTTTCTGGTGCTGTGAAAGTTCGAGCAAGCGCAGCGCGCTTTGCGGCAAGGCCGGAAGCTGGGCGCCGGCCAGCAGGCGGCTCAAATCAACCGAGGATTCAATCGTGGCGAGCGGCATAGTGCGATAATCCAACCTGCGCGCCGTTGCCCGCCCCCAAACCGGGAGCTGCCTCTGTTGCAAAGCCCGGCGCGTCATTACAAACCTAGGGCGCTTTGGCCCGGTTGGCAAATCCGACCCTTGCATCGCCGTCGCTGATTCTCATAATGACGGGTCGAACCACCCTCTTTCGTATTTCGCAACGCAACGCTCAAAAGACCATGAATCAGGCACTTCGCAGTTACATCGCCGAATTTCTCGGCACGTTTACCTTGGTTTTCGTCGGCACCGCCGTGGCTACCTTGCAAGGCATGGAAGGTCCGGGGCTTTCGAGCCACGGCCCCATCGGCTTGTTGGAGATTTCACTGGCCTTTGGCGGCACGTTGATGGTGCTCGTCTGGGTGATTGGCCCGGTTTCTGGCTGCCATATCAATCCCGCCGTGACGTTGCCAATGGCGATGTCGGGCCGGTTTCCCTGGTCGCGGGTGCCCGGCTATTTCATCGCTCAGTTCCTCGGGGCGACCGCCGCCAGCGGCGTGCTCTTGTTTTTGTTGGGCGGGGTGACCGGGTACAAGCTCGAAACCAACCATCTCGGCGCCAACGGCAATCCGAACGGCATGACGATGACGTCGCTGTTTGGTTTTGAGTTGGTGCTGACGGCTCTGTTTTTGATGACCATTTTCTCGACGACGCGCCGGGACGCGGCGCGCGGTTTTGAGGGTTGGGCGATCGGCGGCTTTTTGACGGTGGCCCATTTGATCGGCGCGCAACTGGGCGATTCCTCGCTCAACCCCGCGCGCAGCTTTGGCCCCGCGGTCTTTGAACGCGGCGCAGCGCTAAGCGTGCTCTGGGTGTTTATCGTGGCGCCGTTTCTCGGCGGTATCGTCGGTTGGCGGCTATTCGCGCTGATTCACGAAGATTAAGCCGAGCCGCGAGCTATAATTCTTCAACCGGCACTGGCCACGTCGCGCCATTGCTTACAAACCGCACGGTTGGAATAATCGCTAGGAGCATTTGCCAAAACGACCGCGGTTCCCGCCACCATGTTTGTCTCATTCTGATGGCCGCCTACGTCTTAATTACGGTGTTCGCCTTCGCTCTGGGCGCGGCGTTGACGCACGCCGCTCACACGCGCCGCGCCCCGCCGGAGCAGATTCTCGCCGTGCAAGGCGCGGTTCCATCGCAAAACTCGGAATTGACCGCCCTGGCCGCGGCCAGCATGTTCCACGTCAATCGAACGCTGCAAACGGAGCTGGCCCGTTCACGGCAAGAAGTCGGCACGGAACAGCGAAAGACGCGGGTTCTGGCCTTGGAAGCCCGCACCGACAAACTAACCGGTCTGCCGAACCGCCGCGTCTTTGACGAGCAGATTGAGTCGCGCATCGAGCGCTGGCAAGCGGCGGGCCAGAGTCCGCTATCGCTCATTTTGATCGACGTCGATCACTTCAAGCAGATCAACGACCGTTTTGGGCACCCGGCCGGCGATGCCGCCTTGCAGTGGTTGGCGGAGATTGTTCGCAGGCAAGTGGGCGAGGCCGGCTTGGCGGCGCGTTTCGGCGGCGAAGAGTTCGCCGTGCTTGCCCCGCAAACAGCGGAGGCGGAGGCCGCGGCATTGGCTGAGAAGCTGCGTCAGGCCATCTCGCACGGGCCATTCCGCCACGAGGATATCATGCTGCGTGTCACGGCCAGCTTGGGCGTGGCCACCTCGCTGGTTGGCGAGGGCAGCAAGTCACTGATGCGCCGCGCCGATGAGGCGCTCTACGCGGCCAAGCGAAACGGCCGCAATCGCGTTTACCGCCACAATGGCCGCGGTTCGCTTCACCTGAATAACCTGGCGCGATCGCGGGAAGTCGATCACGTCGAATAAAACGAGGCCGTTTCCAACCGGGTGCGTGCGCGAACGAGGTTCGCCAGCAGGTCAACCTCGTCGTTGGCCAGCGGCGCCACAAAACTTTCGGCTGGCGGACGAGCGACGGTATAAATCTGCACGAGCTTGAGCTGGCCGCCCGCCGCGAGAATCTCGTTCAGCCGATCACAAAACGCCTCTTGCTCATCGCGCGACGGGGCCTGGCCGTTCACGCGCATAAAGAGGGCCTGAATCACCAGTGGACGGATCTTCGCCGCCGCGGTGATGTTGTCGAGAATGCGGCGGAAGGGAATCGTTGTGCGATCGACCAGCCGATAATAGTCTTCCGTGCCGGCGTCGAGCTTGGCCCAGATTTCACCCTGGTTGGCATCGAGAATCGCCAGACCGCGTTTGACCGCCGGCTTGTGAAACATGCTGGCGTTGGTGATCAGCACCATCTTGACGTCAGCGAGCGCGTGCCGCCGCTTCAGTTCGGCGCAGGCGGCGATGATCTCGTCAAAGTTACGGTAGGTCGTCGGTTCGCCGTCGCCGCTGAAGGCGATGTCGTTGAGCCGTCGCAGAGCGTGCGGCGTTTGATGAAACCGATCGTCGTTGAACAGTTCACCGCCGGCCGCCAGGGTGAGCATCTCGTCGAGCTCGCGCAGCAAGGCGTCGATCTCGACAAAGCGCGTTTCGCCCTGTTCCACGCGGTTGACCTGGCAATAGATGCAATCGAAGTTGCAGATTTTATCCGGGTTCAGGTTGACGCCGATGGAAACGCCTCGCGAGCGGCGACTGACGACCGGGTAAACAAAGTGATTGGCGGCGAACTTGCGCGAGTGTCGCGCAAAAAGCGGCAGCCCGGCTGGCTCGCCTGCGTTTGTTGAGGGGGCGTGGATTTGTTGTTGGGAGTCCATGGTTTTACGACAGCCGATTGACTTCGGAAAACTCGTCGATCGAAACCGACGACACCGAGCCGTCTTCGAGCCGCAGCGTCACTTCGTCGCTGAAGACCTTATCGTCGACATTACGGCGAAAGTGCAAGCCGTGGCGGCGGCGGCCGACGTGCTCCACCGTGCCCTCGGTGCGCGTTGTCCAGACTTGTAGCCCGACTTTCACTTGGTGGATCACCTCGATCCGGTCGCCGGGTTGCAGACTGTTCAGTGCGTTACGAGTGGTGGGTTCAATTGCGGACATCTATCAAACTTCCTTTGAATTGATCCAACTCATCAACCGCCGCAGTCGGCGGCCGACCTCCTCAATGCCGTGCCCGCGCTCGCGGCGGCGCGTGGCTTTGAAGGCCGGAGCGTTGGCCTTGTTCTCCAAAATCCACTCACGGGCGAACTGCCCAGATTGAATCTCGTGCAAAATCTGCTTCATCTCGGCCTTGGTTTCGTCGGTGACGATCCGCGGGCCGCGCGTATAGTCGCCGTATTCGGCCGTGTTCGATACGCTGTATCGCATGTAGTTCAGGCCGCCCTGATAGAACAAATCGACAATCAGCTTCAGCTCGTGCATGCACTCGAAATACGCCATTTCGGGCTGATAGCCGGCTTCGACCAACGTGTCATAAGCGGCTTTCACCAAAGCGCTGACGCCGCCGCAAAGCACCACCTGCTCGCCGAAAAGATCGGTCTCGGTTTCTTCGGCGAAGGTCGTTTCAATCACGCCGCCGCGCGTGCCGCCGATGCCCTTGGCGTAGGCCAGACCAAGCTGCCGCGTTTTGTCGCTCGCTCCGTCGTTCATGGCGATCAAGCAAGGCACGCCGCCGCCTCTCTCAAATTCGCTGCGCACCAGGTGTCCGGGGCCTTTGGGGGCGACCAACAGCGAATCGACGCCCTCGGGCGCCACCACCTGGCCGAAATGCACGTTGAAGCCGTGCGAACACATCAGAATATTGCCCGGCTTGAGGTGCGGACGCACGCTCTGCCGGTAAATATCGCCCTGCACTTCGTCCGGCAGCAGCATGTTCACCATGTCGGCCTGTTCGGTGGCCTCTTCGGCCGAGACGGGCTTAAAGCCGTGGCTGACGGCGAGATCGAAATTGGGGCTGCCGGGCCGCTGGCCGACCACCACCGTGCAACCGCTATCACGCAGGTTTTGGGCATGGGCATGACCCTGTGAGCCATAGCCTAAAATGGCGATCGTCTTGCCTTTAAGCAGGGAAAGGTCGGCGTCTTTGTCGTAATAGATTTTGGCGGGCATGGGCAGTGGTTGTGCGTGGGTGATGTGTGGTTATCTCGGAATTCTGAGGGGAGGCATTGCCGACCGCGAATTCACGGTGGGCAACGCCCAACCTACGTTGTTATGCGGTTGGGTTGGTGGTTTTTCTGGCCCCGCGAACCATGGCGATACGCCCGGTACGCACCAGCTCTTTGATGCCGAACGGGCGCATCTGTTCAATGAAAGCCTCCACCTTGCGTTCTTGGCCGGAGATTTCAATCATCAATTCTTCCGGGCAAACGTCAACGATGCGGCCACGAAAAATCTCCACCAGTTCTTTAACCTGGCTGCGCTGGCTGCCCGACGGCGCCGCGACCTTCATGAGCATCAGATCGCGCTCGACAAAATCTTGCGAACTGACATCAAGAACCCGCACGACCGTGACGATTTTTTCAAGTTGTTTGCGCACCTGCTCCAGCACACTGTCATCGCCGACGACCACAAAGGTCATCCGCGAGAAGTGCGGGTCTTCGGTTTCGCCCACGGCGAGACTATCGATATTGTAACCGCGCGACGCCAGCATGCCGGAGATGTGCGCAAGCACGCCCGGTACATTTTGGACGACGGCTGACAAAACATGACGCATTTTCGGTTCCGACAAGCAAAAGCCCCATCCTAGTTTTCACCGCCGAATGAGGCAAGGGGCAACTCGTCCGTCATCTAAAGAGCCTCGCGCGATGGTGGGACAAGGAGGATGGGCTTCCTAGCCCGTCCAGTTGTTTGGTGACGGGCCAGGAGGCCCATCCTCCGCTGGCGCCGATTGTCTCATTCCAGCCCGCGTGCAGTATAATTCAGCGCCTTGTTATTACGGCGCCTTCTCCAGCCAGCGTTCGAGTTGGATTTGCACGGACTGCGGCGCCAAAACAATCAGGTATGAAGAAGGCCCGTCCAGGGCCAGCGCGGACGTCCCGCCAACCTCACGCCAGGCCCGCGGCGCAACCTCCCGCCGAATGCGCGCGGCAAGCTCGTCGGGCTTGGCCTCGGCCAGCAGCGGCTTGATCGAGTAAAACTCCACTTCCAAATCCTGGGCCATTTGCCGGGCCGAGGTGATCTCGATGCGCTTGCCGTGAAGGCAACGATAGCCGAGTCCGAACGGCTGAAGCAGCTTGTCGAGCGCCGCGCCCAGCGGCTCCTGGTTGGCGGTGAACTCGACGCGCGAGTTGGGCGACGCGCCCGCCTCGGCAACCGCCAGGCCGTCGAAGAGAATCTCCACGCCAACCACCTTTTGCAAATGCGCGGCGATCTCCTTGAGCTGCGCCGGCTCCGCGAAGTTGGCCGTCACCGGCGTGGCCAGTTTGTCGCGCAGCGGCGACCAGCGCGTGCCAGTCGCGGCCGGCCGCTTGTCGCGGGCCGGCGCCGATTCACGTGCGCGACGCAACAAAGCGAGAAACTCCATGACCTGCCGCTTCACCGCCGGAGTTTGCTCGATCGTGAGTGTTTGCCCGGCGACCTCCAGCGAGCCGCCGCCGCCGGCCGTCTGCCACGAAGCCGGGCTGACAAAGCCTTCCACCAGTTGCGCCAAACGCTGCGCATCGCCGTCGGATTTGAGCAGATCGCCCACCCTCAGGTCGGCTGTCTCCAACTCTTCGCTCGGCTGATTCGCGTCAATCACCACGAGCTGATCGCCCACCTCGACGTATTTCAACTCATAAGGCCGCAGGGCTTCGTCAAGAATGTCGGCAATGGAGGCGTCGGTCATCTTGAGAGTGACGCTGGCATCGGGCTGAACGCCCGCCGCGGCCAGCCGATTCAAATCGAGCGTGATTGGAATGGTGGATATTTGCGAGAGTAGATCGGCCAACTCGCTCAGTGTGGTTGTCAACTCGATTTCAGGCAGCCGCTCGCCGAGCCGCGCCGCCAAGTCGATCTCCGCAGGTTTTCGCGGCGGTTTGGCAGGCGCCGGCGCGGGCGGTTGGGGCATGGTGGCGGCGGGTTTGTCGGCTTTGGCCACCGGCTCAGGGCCGCCATCGCCTCCGGCCACCGTGACCAACCGCTCCAACACGCCGGGGTCGGTATTGGCCGGCAAGAATCGGACGGAGCCATCGGCCATGGCCACCAACATGCCGTCGGGCTGGCCGCTGCCAAAACCATCGGGACCGTTGATATACGGCCGCCGCGTCAGACCTCGCAGCGTGGCTTCGCCCCCGCGGGCCCACGGCCCCAACCGTTGAGAGACACCGGCCAGGGCAATGGTATGCGAGGCCCCATCGGGAATTTGCGTGGGTGAAAACCTCGCCCGATAACCGAACATGCCGGCGCGCGGGTCGTTGGCGTCAAGTTGGCCCGCGTCACGGCCCAGCCCGGCCATGCCCACGTAGTGCGTCACCGGAAATCCGGCCTTGGTGCTCGTCGGCCCCAGCGCGGGATTGACGAGAAGTTCCAGCGGTCGCTTGGCAATTCGGGCGTTCGCCGGATCGTTCCAAGCCCGCGCGAAACTCAGTTCGCCATGCCAATCGAGATGGCCGAAGTACGGGAGCAAGGTCGCCTGCCAACTCAAGCGCGTGTCGGGCGGCAGCAAATTGGCGCCGACCGCGCCGGCGGGGAGGTTGCCTTCGGTCTTGGCGTAAGCTTTCAACGCCGTAAAGAGCAGTTGCTGATGTTCTTCGTCCAAACGCCTGGCGGTGGCCAGGCGGCTCACTTCAAGCTGCGGAATGCCGGCCAAAAAGCCGGACGCCAGCGTGGACAGATCGCCGCTGAAGTTCAGTCTCGCCCAGACGATTGAATCGCGCGTGCCCAGCGCGCGGCCCGCCAACGCGGGCTGGCCGGCCGACAAGAATTGCTTCAGCTCTTGCGCGGAAGCCGTGTTGATTTGCCCGGCCAGCAGAATGTCGGTCAGCATGTCGCCTTCGCCGCCGATCGTGGTTTCGACCGCCTTCAGCACGCGGTCGAGAGCTTCTTGCAACTGCTCCGCGCTGGAATTACCGTCGCAAGCCAGGTCGAGTTCGAGCTTGGCCGCGTCTGGCATTGCCACGGTGAGGCCCAGCGCCAAGGGCATGGTGCGCAGAAGCTGCCAATCATCGGCGTCGGCGTGCAACATCTCCACCAGCGGCAGCCAATGCGGCAGGATCTCCGCCTCATGCAAGGCGCGCACATCGACCGCCGCGACCGCCGGTTGATCGGCGTCCAACAGGCCGACGATTTCGGCCAGCGCCGAATTGGCCAGCCGCTGCTCCTCGCGCGCGGCGAGCGCGCGAAGCTGGTCTTCTGGCCCGGTCACGAGCAAACGCCGATCAATCAAGGCGAACGGCTGCGGCCAGGCGTGCGACTTGAGCAGGCGGGCGGGCGCGCCGGCCAGTTCCCAATCGAGCGGTTCGCTGTCGCGAATGGCGCGCAGATCATCAGCGGGCGAGGCGGCAAGTTCGATCGCCAGCACGGCGCCGGAGAGCCAATCGGCCTCGCCGACGCCGGCCACCGACGTGGATGACCAGGTGATTCGTTCCAGCGATTTGGGATCCAGTCCCAGCGCCGCGGCGAATTTGCCGACGGCCGGTTGCCAGAACGCGCCCGTCCGCTCCAAGAGCAACAGCGCGGCCGGCTGCGACCAGAGCAGTTTGGGCCGCAGGCTCACCACGGCCTGGGCGTCGCTCGGCAACCAGCGCCGCGACAGATGAGCCGGTTCTTGCCGCGGCGGTATTTCTTCGGCTGGGGGCGGCGTCGGTTGGGAGACTGCTTCCGCGGACGGCGCCCGCGGCGCCGCGTCGGCAAGGGGTGGCTGCATCGGCTCAGGAGGTGAACGGCCAAACCACACGGCGGCAACTACCGAAACGGTCGTTAAAGCCACGCCCCCTAGCACCGCCCATTTGAATTTGCCCGCGAATAGCATCGCCGCCGCGGCACGCGAGCCCGGCTCGGCCGCGCCGTCGCTGTCCGTTGGGGCGCCGAGGTTGCCGGAGGAGCAAGCTTCGCCGGAGGCGCCTACGCCTGACGAGCTGCCCATGCGCCAGCCGCCGCTGCTGGAACTGGCGGGAACGGTTCCCGACACGGTCTCGCCAGGCCGAACTTCGTTTTCCCAGCGACGCCGAGCGTCTGGCGATGAGACCAAGGGTGGCGATTCGTTCGAGGGTTGCGGCGCGCCCGCGGCGGGCGGCTGCCAACCTGGCGGCGCCGCCACTTGCACCATGCTGGCGCATTTGGGGCAATTCAAAATCTGACCGATCGCCGATGCGTCGCGCACCTTGAGGCGGGCGTTGCACGTTGGACAGACGATCGAGAAAAGCTCCACGGTTGCGTTACCTGGTGTTTAACTTCGTAGTTGAGTGTAGGCGCTGCCGGTGCTTCTACCCTACTTTATACCTCACGCGGCCACGGAGGGCGTTCCCTACAGAGATCGTGATTGCGAAAAGGAGGTCGCATTCGGTGCCAGATGAATTATAGCGCAATGTCAATTCGTGACGGGCTAGGAAGCCCATCCTCCGGGAACGCGGGCCATGTCCCGCTATTTGTTCTCCAATTCCGGCGGCAGCTTGTCGCCGCGCTTTTTCACGGCGGCGCGCGTGGTCACGTAAAGCACGTCTTCGCCACCACCCTCCTTGGGCTTGATGACATAAACCAGTTTACCATCCGGGTTGGCCAGTTTCATGATTTTACCCAAAATTTCATCGGCGGGTTGGTCTTGTTCATCCAGCCCGAACGACTGGTTCTTGGTGATGCCTTCGTCGCGCAAATCGTTGCCCAGAATGATGATCTCCACGCCAATATCGTCGCCCAACAACTTCATGGACATCTCCAGCGTGTTGCGCGGGAACGAGAGCGTGGTCTTCTTTTTCAGCCGCTGAGCCACGGTTTGCGGGCTGGTCGCCGCGGCCGGCGCCGAAGCGACCGCCACTTGCGCGCCGTTGCCGGGCACTTCCAGCAAAGCCAGGTGAGCGCCCAGGGCCAGGTTGTGCGCCGCCTGACCGGGCAGATAGGCGCGCATCACCATTTGCTTGCCTTCCACGCCCAGCCGCATGTATTTGTGCAGCAAGTCCAGTTGATCCTTGTAATCCCAAAGAACTGGCTTGCTGTAGGGCGAAAGCTGCAAATCGCGCACGTAACCGCTCAAGCGCTTGGGAAGTTGCGCCACGCGGCGCTCCAGTTCGCGCGCGGCGCTTTGCGCCGCGCGGCCAAAGTTGTCGTAAAGGCGCAACTCCAGAAACAAGCTCTCGCCAAGATGGCAGCTAAACATCACCGCCTTGGTCATCTCCAGCTTGCCGTCGGTGTCTTCCAATTCCATAAACTCGCGCAGCGGCTCCAAGAGCTTGACGCCTTCATCGACGAACAACGCCTTGCCGTCGGTGACCGGAAAGTTGGCCGCGGCCAACAGCGTCAGATGTCGCTCGTCGTCGCTCGATTCCGCCAGCACCTCGACTTCACGCCGCAAGGGAGGCGGTTCGCCGCCGGTCTTCAACATGTCTCGCAGGTCAACGGCCGGCGCGATCACGAGCAGCTTGTCGGCCCCGCTGGGCGGCAGATAAAATGCCTGCCCCGATTGCACGTGAATCGTCTGGCCTTCAATCTCTTCCGCTTTGGCCGCGTTCCAACTCGCCCGCATGTCGTCGAGGCGGTATTCTTCGCCGGCCCGCGCGACCAGCGCCACCTTGGGCGGACCAGGACTGCCATCGAGCAGGCCGACGAGTACGGATTCAAGTTGATCGAGCGTCTTGCCCGTCTGCTTGGGCAGCGCGTCATTGAGCCACTGACTGACCAGCCCCAGCGTCCGCTGATCGACTAGCTTCTGCCATTCCGCTTGCTGAGTCAGCTCGGCGGGCCGCAACGCCAGCACCACTTGCACGCCCGGCGGCAGCCAGGAAAGATCGAGCGGTTTGCCGCTGGTGGGCGATTGCCAGATTGGCCCACCGATGCCTTGAACCGGCTCCTTGGGCCCGCCGCGCTTATCGACGACGTGCGCGTCGAGAGATTTGCTCTCGGCGTCGGCCGGCATCGCGTTCGTCGCCGCCGTTTTCGCATTGGCCCCACCGGCGGCGACACCGCCGGGGGCGTTTGCCGGCGGAGTGGACTCTTTCGCCGTCTGCGAATTTAAGAAAATGGCCACGGCGGCCAACAGGGCGACCGCCCCGATAATCACTCCCAGGGTGGTGGCGGTTTGGCCCGACTTGCGCGGCCGCCGCTGCGCCATGCTCGTCGCCGCGGCGGCCGGGGCGATCATGGGCGCCGCGACGTTGATCGCGGGCATCGCCTGCGCGGCCACGGCCACGTTGCCCGGATAATTCGCGGCCGGCATCGCGCGTGCCGGTTGTGCGGTCATCGCGGCCGGCCGAGCCATCGCGGCCTGCGCAGGCGCTGGCTGCGCCTGCGTCGGGCCGCCTTGGGGATGAACCTGAGCCGCCGCGCTTACCGCCGGCCGCGGCGGGGCCGGCGCTGGCGTCGGAGTAGCGACCGGCGCGGTGTGCGGCCGATCGAGCCAAGTTTCATAGGCGGCCAAAGTCGGGGCGGGCGACCAAGGAGGATCGCCGCCCGAATAAGCTTGCAGCGCTTCGGCAACCGCCGCAGCATCGGGATAGCGACTGCCCGGCGCCTTTTGCAATAAATAGCCAAGCACCTGAACCAAGGCGGCCGGCGTTTGGGCGTTGATCTTCGTCGCCGGTTGCGGCTGCTCATTGGCGAGCTGGGCCAACTTGTTCGCTCGATCGCCGCCGGCCAGCGGCGGCTGGCCCGTCAATAGTGTATAGAGCAGGCAGCCCAAGCTGTAGACATCGCTGCGCGCATCGGGCAGCGCGGCGGGGTTTGCCAACTCCGGCGCGAGATAATCGAGCTGCGCGTCAACGCTCACCGGCGGCGCCTTGGCCGACAACGGATCGCCCACGAGCGGAAATTGCAGCAACTTGACCGCACCCGATTCATCAATCCATACGTTCGCCGGGCGAATTTGCCCGTGCGCCTGACCCAGCGCATGCAGTTGGGCGGCGCCCAGCGCCACCAACCGCACGACGCGGCAGGCAGCCGCGACCGAGAGTTTGGTCTCCCCCTTCTTCAAGCGCTCTTCCAACGTATCGCCGCGGAGGTCTTCGACCGCCAAAAACTTGGCCGTGCCCAGATCGACAAACTCGTAACAACCGCTCAGCCGGGGTTGGGCTTTGCCGGCCTGTCGTGCCAGGGCAAGCTGCGGTATCAGCCGCGTGAGCGCCTGCGGATTGGCGGCGGCCGGGCCGGTGATGAAATTGAGGCAGACGGAATGGTTGGTCGGCTGGTGCCGTGCCCGCAACAGCGCGGGCAGTCGAGCGTTTTCCACGCGGTCGTACACCACGTAATCGCCGTAAAAAAATGGCCCCGGTTTGCCGGCCAGCAACACTTTGGCCTGATAGCGCGAAATCTTGCCGGCCTTGAGCAGACCGCGCGCGAGTTGTTCCAGGTTGTTCGCCGCTTCCGGCCGGCTGCGCGTCAGCTCTTCAGCCGCCTGCCGCGCCTCTTCCACGCTCAGCAGGCGGCTCTCGATCAGCAGCTTCCAAAAATCGGCGACGGAAATGCTCATGTGTGGTTTCGGGCAAGGGGATCGCGCGGCCCATGGTCGGCCGCCATTCAATTCAGCTTACCATGTCAGGCAAGCAGGCGGCAACGAGGGGGCGGCGACGATCAAGGAGGCGTTTGGCGAATCAAAATTTGTAGAAGGTCGTCCCCGTGAATAAGAGAAAAGTCTATCGTGCCACGAATGTCAACCAGGTGCGTTTCAAGGATGTTGCGCGGATGGCGGCGGGTCGCCATGCACTTCGCGAAAAAATGATCTCCCGAACGTGGAGCGATGTCCAGGTTTGACAAGGGGACAAGCCCGGCGGCGAAGAGTTTTCTCTACACACGCGATGCGCGACGATTCGTGATAATCGCTAAATTCGCTACCTCAAACCGCGAAATCTACCGGTCAGGCAGACTTTTTGCTTGTCACGATTGCGCCGCATAGCTTCAATGGAAAGACCGGGACCAGTCGCCGCGGTCGTAAAAACCGCGTTTCCGCGTGTAAAAGTTAGGTAAAAGGGCAAAGTTAAAACACCCGGCGGGGCCGAAACACTCGGCCTTTTCGTCGTAAAACGCCGTTCGCGTGGTTTGAATTTGCTCACGGTACGTCCCGATCAGCGTGCCCTGAACGCGCGCCGCTCAGGCGTCCTCGTTTCTTCGTCGCACCATCCGATTCACCTCCCGTCTCACCAATCGAAGAATGAAGCCATCCAAAGCGAAGTCAAAGTCGTTGAAAAAACCGTCGCCCACCAGCAAATCGTGGCTCCAGCGCTTGGTATCCGACCATCAAACCGCCGCCAAAACCAAGCGGCGCGCGCGGTCGCTGAGCGGGTCGCTCGAGCGACTTGAAGCCCGTGAGGTGCTCACCGGCGGCACCGCTCCGTTTGGTTATTTGCCGATCGCGCTCGCTTCCGATCAGGCGGGGGCGGGGTTGATTCAAGACAGTAACCTGCAAGGCGCCTGGGGCATCGCCTTGGCGCCCGCCGGTGGCCCATTGTGGGTGGCCGATAACGCGCATAGCACCGCCTCCCGCTATACAGGCAGCGTCTCCGGCAGCCCCTTCGCGGCGACATCGGCCGTGGCCACGCCCGATGGTTTGCCCACCGGCATCGTCTTTAATCCGACCGGCAGTTTTACGGTTGGCTCGGGCGCCAGCAGTGGTCCGGCGACCTTCCTCATCGCCTCGCAAAATGGCGCCATCGACGGCTGGAGCCCGCTGCTAAGCGGCCCGGCCGTGAACGTGGCCACCACTGCCGGGGCGGATTTCACCGGTCTGGCCGTCGCCACCGTGCCAAGTGGCAACACCACTCAGAGCCTGTTGTTCGCCACCGATTTTAAGAACGGCAAGATCGTCGTCTTTGACGGCAACTTCCAGTCTACGACGCTCTCGGCCAACGCCTTTACCGACAGTAGTTTGCCGACGGGCTACGCGCCCTACAACATCGAACTGATTGGCAACCAACTCTACGTGGCATACGCCAAGCCCGACCCCGCCAATCCGGGCACACCGCTGGCACAGGCCGGCAACGGCGTCATCGACATTTATAATCTCGACGGCACGCTGGCCGGCGGCAAAGAGTTTATCGGGCCGGGCAAGCTGCAGGTGCCTTACGGCATGGTGATGGCGCCCAGCACCTTCGGCGATTTTCAGGGCGACCTGCTGGTGGCCGACGCCGGCAGTGGCCAAATCTTGGCTTATGACTCGTCAGGAACTTTTCAAGGCACGTTGAACAATGGCCCCGGCAACACCAGCCCCATTACCATTCCCGGCATCCGAGGGCTGACGTTTGGCAACGGTTCCACCAGCGGGGCGGGTAACAGCACAACGCTCTTTTACTCCGCATCGACCGGCGGCCACGGCGCCGTCGGCGAGATCCTGAACGCCTTCGATCAACCGTTGGTGGTGGTGCCCGGCACGATCGCGGCCGCCCAAGGGCAAGCGTTCTCCGGTGTTGTCGCCACACTGGCCGACAGCAATACGAGTCTGACGAAGGACTCGTTTTTAGCCATTATCAACTGGGGCGGCAACATGACCAGCACCGGCACGGTCACGCTCACCGGCAGCGGCGGTTTCAACGTCATCGGCCAACACACCTATGCGACCGCCGGCACCCGGCAAGTCACCGTGACCGTCTCGGATCAAGAGGCGACTCCGCACAACGTCACGGCGACGGCGGTAGCCATCGTTACCGATCCCAGCTTTACTCCCGCCGGCGTCACTTTTACAAGCACACAAAGTCAAGCGTTCAGCGGTTCCGTCGGTAGTTTTGCCGATCCCACAGGGCCTGGCGCCGCCAGCGCCTACGTGGCCACGATCAACTGGGGCGACGGCTCGACGACCGATACCGGCAACGTCACGCTTACCGCGCCGAACACGTATAGTGTTCTGGGGGGACATACCTATACGCAAGTTGGCAGTTTTTCGATCACGGCCACGGTGTCGGAGGTGAACAACGGCACGGCCATCGCGCAGATTGGCACGATCGCCAGCACCGCGCTGGTCAGCGACCCGAATACACTCACCGCCGCTGGTACCACGCTCGACGCCAAGCAGGGAACCAGCACCACCGTGACGGTGGCGACCTTCACCGATACCTACTCCGCCGCCACGGCCGGCATATTTCAGGCCACCATCGACTGGGGCGATGGAACCAGCGCCAGCCAAGGCAGCATCTCGCTTGCCAACGGCACCTTCACCGTGGTCGGAACGCACGCTTATGTCACCAACGGGCCGGCAACGGTGACGGTTTCCATCAGCGATACGCCGGGCACGGCCACCGCCGTGGCCACCTCCACCGCCAACGTGGCCGACGGCAACACCTTTACGCCGGTTGCCGCGACCTTTGTGGCCCAGGCAGGGCAAAGCTTCTCCGGCGTGGTGGCGCTGTTCCCTGATGCCAACCCGCTGGTGCGCGCCGGCGATTTCACCGCCACCATCGACTGGGGCGATGGTTCGACTGCCAGCCTCGGCAGCCTGACGGCGGCCAACGGCACACTCACCGTCAGCGGCACGCACACCTACGCCACGGCCGGCGCCGCGCACGCCGTGGCGGTCACGGTCAATGAGAACAGTCCGGGCACGGCGACGGGCGCGGTGACGAGCACGGCGGTCGTGCCGGCAAACGACGTAACCGGCAGCGGCGGCACTATCACCGGCACCGCCACCACCGCCAGTTCGCCACAGGCGCTGGCCACGTTCAAGCCGAATGCCGGCAATACGGCCGATACCTTCACCGCCACCGTCGATTGGGGTGACGGCACTTCCTTTACCGAGGCCAGCGTGACGACCGCCGGCGATGGCACCTTTACGGTCGTCGGCAGCCACACTTACGCCACGCCCGGCACGTTCACGCCAGATGTGATTGTCTACGAGGCGACTGGCACGGCCACGGCCACGGCCACTCCGGCGGCGGCGATCGCGGCCACGGCCTCCCTGGCCAGCCCGGTGGTGCTCAGCCCGGCGACCATCACCGGCACCGAGCACATCACCAGCAGCTACACCGTGGCCACCTTCACCGATGGCAGCCAACCGGGTGCGACCACCGGCGATTTCACCGCCACCATCGACTGGGGCGACGGTACGAGCAACAGCGGCGGCAGCATTTCGCTCAACGGCGGCGTGTTCAGCGTGAGCGGTTCGCATGCTTTCGCCCACGCGGGCACGCACAACGTGGTTGTCACGGTCACGGACTCCTTGGGCGCGCCGTTTTCCAACAGCGTCACATCAGCCGCCACCATCTCCGACAACGACCATTTCACCACCGGCACCGCGAGCCTGACGGCGACCATGGGCACCGCGTTCAACGGCCAGTTGGCGATCTTCACCGATACGGACAAGATTTCGGTGGCGGGTGATTTCTCAGCGGTGATCAGTTGGGGCGATAACCAGGACACGGCGGGATCGGTCACCGGCGGCAACGGTTCGTTCACCGTCAGCGGCCACCATACCTACGCTTTGGACGGCGCCTTTCCGCTGAAGGTGACCATTCAAAACAAGAGCGGCCTGACGGGCGCGGCCGAATACGTCGCCACGGCCAACGCCACCGTCATGCCGGGCGCGGGCTATGCCGCCACAGGCGCGACGGTCACAGCGACCAGCGGCCAGACGTTTACAGGAACCATCGCCACCTTTACCGACACCGGCACCACGCACCCCTCCACCGACTTCTCCGCCACCATCAACTGGGGCGATGGAACCACCACCACGAATGGAACGGTCAGCGGCTCCAACGGCAATTACCTGGTATCAGGCAGCCACGGCTACGCCATGCCGGGCACGTTCGCCATCACGGTGCAAATCACCGAGACCGCCGTCACCGCGGTCATTACGGCCACGAGCAGTGCCAGTGTGAGCGACGGCACCACGCTGACCGGCACAGGCGCCACCTTTAGCGCCACGGCCGGAACCGCGTTTACGGGCGCCGTGGGCACCTTTACCGACACGAACACGCTGGCCACCTCCGCGAATTTCACGGCCACGATCGACTGGGGCGACGGCACGACCGCCAGCGGCGCCAGCGTCAGCATTACCGGCGGTAATGGCAGCTTCACTGTATCGGGCGCCCATAGCTACGCCCAGGCCGGCTCCAACGCCGTCAAGGTCACGTTCAGCGAAAAAAGTCCCGGCACGGTTAGCGCCACGGCCACCTCGGCCGCCTCCGTCACGGCCGCCTCCGCCGGCACCATCACCATCAGCGGCGAAGTGTTCAACGATGTCAACTTCAACGGCACGCTCGATTCGGGCGAGCAAGGGCTGGCCGGCATCACCGTCTTCCTCAATGTCGACGGCAGCGGCAAGGCCGACGGCACGAATCCGCAAACGACCACCGACGCCAATGGCAAGTTCACCCTCACCACGACCTCGGCGGGAACCTACGCCGTGATGGAATCAGTGCCGGCCGATCACGGCTTGGCATTAAGCTCGCCGCTACAAGCTCTGACGCTCACCGCCGGACAAACGGTGAGCGGCGTCAATCTCGGCAACCTGTTGACCAGCACGGTGGTGCCGCTGGTTGTCTCCACAACGCCCCCGGCCGCCGCCGCCGACGCCAACACGGCCTATATCAACGCGTTGTACCAAGACGTCTTAGGACGCACGCCCGATACCGCCGGGCTGGCGTTCTGGCAACAGCAGATGGCCTCGGGCGCCACGCACGGCACGGTCGCTTACGGATTCTGGGTTTCCGCGGAGCATCGCGCCCGGCAAATTGACGAATACTTTCAAGGGCTGTTGGGACGACAGGAGGACGCCGCCAGCCAAGCCGCCTGGGTGAGCAATTTCACGCAGAATGGCGCCATCAATCAAACGGCGGCCATCGGCTTCGTCACCACGCCTGAATTCCAGGCATTGCACGCGGGCAATACCGCCTTCGTCGACGCGCTCTATGACGACATCCTTTTGCGACCGGCCGATTCCACGAGTGAAAGCTATTGGGTTGGCCAACTGAACTCGGGCGCGATGACGCTCGAGCAAGTGGCGAAAGCGTTCGTCTACGGAACCGAGGCGAGCACGCGCATCGTCGATACCTTATTCTCCGTTTTCTTGCATCGGGCGCCCGACACCGCATCGTTGAACGGCTGGGTCGGCCAACTCACCTCCGGCGCGCTCAACGCCGACCAGGTGGCGATCGCCCTGCTGTGTTCCGACGAGTTCTTCGCCGATGTGACAGGCTCGCAGGCGCCGCAGTTCACCAGCGCCGCCGCCGCCCAATTCACGACCGGCGCGGCGAGCACGTTCGCGATCACCACCAGCGGCATGCCCATTGGCGCCATTACCGCCACCGGCCTGCCCACGGGACTCACACTGACCGACAACCACGACGGCACCGGCACGTTGACCAGCAGCTCCGCGCTGGCCGCGGGCACCTACAATTTCCAACTTGCCGTCAGCAACGGCGTCGGCGTGGCCGCGAAGCAAAACTTCACACTGTTCGTCAGCGCCGCGGCCAACAACTGAGCCGGCGCGAGTGGAGGACGGATGTGGTAATTCACCAACGATGGCGGCTCGATCCGCGCTTGGGTTCGCACGGGTCAAAAGCTCAATGTCGCCGGGGGCTTGAAATGGGCGGCCGTTTTCGTCCATGATGGTTTACCATCAGGCCCGGTTTGCCCGGCGTTCGGATCATTCAATAGCCCACCCCAACCCCCCCGCCTCAATATGCGTGTTCTCTCCGGCATCCAACCCACTGGCCGCTTTCACTGGGGCAACTATTTTGGCGCCATCCGGCAATATATTGACCTGCAGCAAGAGAACGAGGCGTATTATTTTATCGCCAATCTGCACGCTTTGACCACCGTGCGCGACCCGAAAGTGCTCGCGCAAAACACGCTCGACGCCGCGCTCGACTTGCTGGCTTTGGGGCTTGACCCAGGGCGCGCCACGCTTTTTGTGCAATCGGACGTGCCGGAAGTTTCCGAGCTGGCCTGGCTGCTGATGACCGGCACGCCGCTGGGCCTGCTGGAACGCTGCCATGCCTATAAAGACAAGAAGGCCAAGGGGCTGCCGGCCGACGCGGGGTTGTTTTGCTACCCGGTGCTGATGGCCGCCGATATACTCATTTATGACGCCGACGTCGTGCCGGTCGGTGAAGATCAGGTGCAGCACATTGAGGTGTGCCGCGACGTGGCGGCCAGCTTCAATCATCATTTTGGCGAAACCTTTGTGCTGCCCAAGGCCAAGGTGTTGCCGCAATCGGCCAAGGTGCCCGGCACCGATGGCGAAAAAATGTCGAAAAGCTACAACAACACGCTGGAGTTGTTTGAAGAGGCCAAGCCCCTGCGGAAAAAGATCATGCGCATCGTCACGGATTCGCGGCCCATGGCAGAACCGAAAGAGCCTGATGGCGATCATCTCTTTCAGCTTTATTCGCTGTTTGCCACCGCTGCGGAGTGCGAGGAGATGGCCGCGCTTTACCGGCGCGGCGGCTTCGGTTACGGTCAAGTCAAGCAGGCGCTGGTCGACGTGGCCGATCGCTTTCTGGAAAAGCCTCGGGCGCTCCGGGCGGAGTTGGCCGCCCGGCCGGATGAGGTTCAAGCGATGCTCGCCGACGGCGCCCAACGTGCCCGACGCAAGGCGTCGCAAGTGTTGTCGCGGGCCCAACGCGCTTGCGGGGTGAAATAGGAATTCGATGCGAGTCATTGGCATAGGCACCGACATTATCGAGTGTTTGCGGATCGCCCAGATGATCGACCGTCACGGCGAGCTGTTCATCAATCGGGTTTACACGCCGTTGGAAATTGGCTACTGCAACAGCCGCAAGCAAACGACGCAGCATTTCGCCGGCCGTTGGGCGGCGAAAGAGGCGATTCTCAAGGCATTGGGCACCGGTTGGCGCAAGGGCATCAGTTGGCGCGACATTGAGGTTCGCAACGATCCGCTCGGCAAGCCGGTGGTGGGGTTGCGCGGCGGCGCCGCCGATCTGGTGGCCCAACTCGGCATCGCCGAGATGCAAGTCAGCATCTCACACTGCCGCAGCCATGCCATGGCTTATGCCATCGCGTTGGGCCATGATGAAAAGCAGGCGTAGCTTAACGTCGCGCAATGCGCTCGAACACGACCCAGACGATCGCCACGCCGACGACCGCCGCCACCAGGTGATTCGTGCCGGCTGGGTCCGCCGCCAGCCAATACCGAAGGTAATGAAACATGGGACGCCTGCTGCCTGATCTTTTGTTTTTGTCACCCGGTTGCGCGCTTCGCGGCTGACAAAGCGTAGCATGCGGCGTGCCCCTTGGAGGCGGTCAAAGCAGAGCGGTATGCCAGTAGGTCGGTTGGCAAGGCTGCCGACTTTAACGATTTTGTCGTCAATCGCGTTCAAAAAAAGCCACTTTGACGCGGCCTTGATAGCTGCGGCGGAACGAAATCATGTTCGCTCGAATGATGGGCGCCGGCAGCGAGTTTGGTTCATCGAGGTGCCATGTTTTTTGGGCGCCATCGGCGCCGGGCTGTGTCGCCGGGTCGCTGGCGCCGGATGCGAGGTCGGGGGCCGAATGCGGGTGGGCCACAGGACGGCTATTCATGTTAGGGGAGAAACGCAGGGCCGGGAGAGATTGCAGGTCGCGGGTACTAATACATTCGGCAAGCGGCGCGGCCGGCGTGAATCGCCGCGCCGCGATTTCTTCGCTGCGCAAAATACCAACTCTGCCGGCTCATCGCCCCCCTGGCCACCAGGACTCAAGCGAGGCAGAATAAGAGCTCGTCATCTGATAAGGAACCTGTTTCGCTAATTCAATCCAAAACATGCATCGTACCGAGCAGCAATACCAACAGGCCGAACCGTTTCTGGCCGGCGGGGTTTCCGCGTCAATCCGCCTGAATCGGGCACTCGGACGGCCGATGTACTTTGACCGGGCCGAAGGGTGCCGCCTGTGGGATCTCGACGGTCGCGAATACATCGACCTCTGCACCAGCCACGGCGCCACGTTGCTAGGGCATGGCGATGCCCGCGTTCGTGCCGCAGTCGAGGCCGTGCTCGCCCGCGGCGCGGCCTGCTCTTACGAAAACGAATTGCATGCCGAATTGGCCCAACTGATCTGTCAGACGGTGCCTTGTTGCGAGCGAGTGCGGTTCACCGGGTCGGGCACCGAGGCCACGTTGCATTGCATCCGCCTGGCGCGAGCCTTCACCAGTCGCCCCAAATTGCTCAAGTTCGAGGGCAATTTCCACGGTTACCACGATCAGGTGATGTTTTCGTTGGGTACGCCCGCCGACCATTTGGGGCCTGAAGACGCCCCCACGCCCTACCCCGCCTCGGCCGGCCTGACGCGCGGCATTGAAGAACAACTCGTGCTGGCGCCCTACAATCGCACCGACCTGTTTGAACGCATCTTCCTGCGGCACGCCGGCGAATTGGCGGCGGTCATTTGCGAGCCGGTGTGGTACAACGCCGGCTGCATTTTGCCCCATCCCGACTTTATCGCGGCCTTGCGCGAGCTGACACGCCGGCACGGCGTGCTGTTGATTTTTGACGAGGTGTTGAGCTCGTTTCGCATGGGGCCGGGCGGCGCTCAGGAGTTTTTGGGAATCACGCCGGATCTTTGCACTCTGGGCAAGGCCGTGGGGGGTGGTTTTCCCTTGAGCGCGTTCGGCGGCCGAGCGGAGATCATGGAGCGCTTGATGCCGCGCGGCGATTGCCAGCACAGCGGCACTTATAACGGCCACCCCGTGCCGGTGGCCGCGGGGCTGGCGGCCATCGGCATTTACCGTCAGAGCGGTTTCTATGCAGCGATCCAGCAAGTGGGCGAACGGCTCAAAACAGGCTTAAACGATCTCTTCGCCCGGCACGGCGTGCCCGGCCGCGTGCAGGGGCTGGGTGCGAGGTTTGGCATTTATTTTGGCGTCGAACGGGCCGAGACCTACCGCGACTTGCTTGCGCATCGCCGCGATTTGATGCTGCGTTTTGTGGCGGCGGCCATCGGCGAAGGCGTCTACTTCCACGATTACAGCGGCGCCGCCTGCCACCACGGTTTTTGCGCCGCCATGACCCTCGACGATGCCGATGAGGCGCTGCGCCGGCTGGATCGAGCGGTGAAGAGAATGGTGAGCGAAGGTTAAACCCGCTTCGGGTATTGGTTTTTGGGTCGGCTGCTTACGTTTGAATTTCGTGACCGCGTGAAGTATAAAAGCCCGACGCGCGTCCCGCGGCGGCCAATGAATACACGATCGGGTAAAGTTTTTCATAATACCAGAGCTTCGCGAAATAGAAGCCGATCGGCGCGGGATCGAATTGCCGGCCGCATTGTGTCCGCTCAATCAGAAAACCGAGGCCGCGATCGATGGAAACGCGCACGCCCCGCTCCGACGGCAACTTTGTCAGAGCATCCTTGACCACGTCGAGCGTACATTGTCGCACGGCACACAGCGCCTCGACCGCCAAGGCGGTTTCTTCCAGGGAAGAAGGGGTCGCGTCTCCGCCGCCCCAGCCGCCATCGGCGTTCTGGCCGGCCAGCAACCAGCGGCTGGCGTTCAAGATTCTTGTCGTCGCCACCTCAACTGGCAGGAACGCTTCGCGAACGCTCGCCAAGGCCAGCAACACGCGGCTCGTGCCATAGGTCAGGTTTTCTTCCGTCGCCAGATGCTGATTGCCAAACCAGAGCGGCGCCCAAGCGCCGTCAGGCCGCTGCGCTTGTGCCAGAAAACGCCACGCGCGGCGGGCCGCGCGATCGATTCGCGCTTGCAGCGCCGGCAAATGGTCGTACCAAACCGACCAGGCGCGCAACGTGTGCGCGGTCAGGTCGGCGCTGCTACGATCGAACGGCAGCAGGCCCCAGCCTCGGCAAAACGTGGGGATTCCCCCGTCGCTGTTTTGCAAATCGAGTAGCCAGGCGGCGCCGGCCGCCGCGCTGGGCGCCGCGGCGGGACCGGCGAGGCTCCACAGCGCCAAGAGCGCTCCCGGCGTGTCGTCGGCGTCAGGCACGCCGCCCGACAGATCGGTCCAGGCCCAGCCGCCCGGCGCCGCGTTCGTATACGGGTGAATGGTTCGGTACTGTTGCGATAACAACCAGTCGACGATACGGTGAGCGTCCACGGGCGGCAGGGATTCATCCACGGGGCACGACGCGGTTAATTCGCCGTGCGCAACCGGCGGACAAGGAGGATGGCCTTCCCAGGCCGTCCAGTACCTTGGTGACGGGCTAGGAAGCCCATCCTCCGCGTCTCTCGCGACCGCTAATCGCACATGGTTATTTAGCGCCCCGACCGCGAGCGTTGTCACCCAGGTGGCGAGGTTGGTGTCAATCGGCCAACTGCCGTCATCGCGCACGGACCGGAGCAAAAACTCAATTCCCCGCCGGACAACCGGATGTTCCGCCTCGCCGGCGCCAACCAGGCTCAAAACGACAAAGCTGGTCAAAGGCGTGGCTTCCAAAAAG